>JBGCFW010000001.1:0-4153 GCA_045107155.1 Ilumatobacter sp.
CGCGCGCGTGCGCAATGCCGTGCCCGAAGGTGCCGAACGCGTCGCGCCGGCCTACGCGGGGCACCCGTTCGGCGGCTTCCCGACGCGGCCCGGCGATGGTCGCGCACTGCTGCTGGGCGAAGTGGTCGGCGGGACCGGCGAGCGCCGCGACCTTCACCTCAAGGGCTCCGGCCGCACGCCGTTCGCCCGTGGCGGCGACGGACTGGCCACCGTCGGCCCGATGTTGCGCGAGCACATCATGTGCGCGGCGATGCACGCGCTCGGCGTTGCGACGACGCGTGGTCTCGCCGTCGTTGCGACCGGTGACGCAGTTCGGCGCGAGACGATGCTGCCGGGCGCGGTCTTCGTTCGGGTGGCATCGAGTCATCTGCGCGTCGGCACCTTCCAGTACGCAGCCGGTCTCGACGACCCGGCGCTGCTGGAACGACTCGTCGATCATGCGATCGCCCGCCACCATCGACAGGCCGCCCACGCCGAGGTGCCGGCGCTCGCACTGCTCGACGCCGTGTCCGATGCCCAGGCTCGACTCGTCGCGAGCTGGATGAACCTCGGATTCGTGCACGGGGTGATGAACACCGACAACACCACGATCTCCGGCGAGACCATCGACTACGGCCCCTGCGCATTCCTCGATGCCTACGACCCGGCCGCGGTGTTCTCCTCGATCGATCACGGTGGCCGCTACGCCTACGGCAATCAGCCGGGCATCACGCAGTGGAACCTCGCACGTCTCGCCGAGCCGTTGCTGGCGTTGATCGATGCCGACGTCGACCGAGCCATCGATGTCGCGACAGCGTTGCTGGGTGAGTTCCCCGAGCGCTACGCGGTGCACCGAGCCGCCGGACTCGCGGCGAAGCTCGGGCTCGACTCGCTTCCAGTGGACGACGACTCGCTGGGCGACGATCTGATGTCGCTGATGCACGCCGCGAACGCCGATTTCACCGCGACGTTCCGATCGTTGTCCGACGTCGTTCGCGGCGATGACACGCGGTTCGTCGGCGCGTTGTCGAAGCTGGCGTCGAGCGACGTCGAGGAATGGCTCGCCCGGTTCCGCGATGCGCACGCGGCGTCAGGACACGAGACGCCCGCCGCGATGGATGCCGTGAACCCGATCTACATTCCACGCAATCACCTCGTCGAGGAAGCCCTCGCCGCAGCGGTCGTGGGTGATCAGGTCGGCGATCTCGGGCCCTTCGAACAGTTGATGGATGTGCTGGCCGATCCGTTCACGGAGCGGCCGGGTCTCGACCGCTACGCCGCTCCAGCACCGGCTGACTTCCTCGACGGCTACCAGACCTTCTGCGGCACCTGACTCGTTTCGGGCTCGCAGATTCTCTCGACGTCGGGGTCTACGGCACCGCATCACCAGCGGGTGTGTCTTGGCTGAAGACGTTCCGCCAGCCGCCGTCGACGCGTGACCAGAGCGACGACACGTACATCGTCTCGTCGTGTGCGGCATCGGTCCGTCGATAGTCGGCGCGGTACGAGAGCAGCGCGTCGTCGGGCGTGATGACGCGCACTCTGGCATCTCTGAGCTGGTACGACACGACCGTCGGACCCTGATCGAGTTGGCCCACGTGGTCGTCGCGCCCGGCGAACCCGGTCGGATAGACGCCGAGAAAGTCGTCGGTGAGGGCTTCGGAGTCGGCGGTCGAATCGCCAGCCACCAGCGCATCCCACACGGCGGCCTCGAGCGCGAGGAGCGACTGGATCGTTGGCTCGGCCATGGACGAGAGTCTGCACTGTCGGTCGACCTGTTCGTCGGCCGGATGCATCGTCGTGTGTCCACTGTGGAGGCTCTGCGACGAACGTTGCGACCGTGCCTCAGGGCCAGTCCGAGATCGCCGCGAGGAACCTGTCGACGTCGCCGTACCAGACGGTGTGTCCGGCTCCCTCGATCTCCGTGACCTCGAGACCTTCTCGACGCAGCTCGACGAGGTCCTCGGTCGAGAGGAAGTCGCTCGGTTTCGGGGCCACGAGGAGCGTCGAGATCCCGTGTGGAGGACGATGATCGCCCCCTGACAACGACGCCATGAGGCTGCACGACGTGTCGACGTCGAACGCCTCGGCCGCTCTCGTTTCGGCGAGTCGGTCCTCGTGCTTCCAATGCGGGCGGTTCGCCGTCAACCAGTCGAGCGACCGTGCGGTTTTCGCGTCGTGGAGACGGGCCCCGTATTCAGCGCGTCGTGCGGGGATCTCGTAAGTGAACGGTGAGTCGACGTACACGGCGCGTCGCGCGCCGATCCGTGGTGCGCAGTGAGCGAGCAACAACGCGCCGAGCGAGTGGCCGATCGCCAGTTCGGCTGACGGGCAGGCAGCCACGATCTGGCCCACCGTGATGTCGAGGGTCGTCGAGCTGTCGGGCGCCGAGTCGCCGTGGCCCGGAAGGTCCGGAGCGACGACTCGATAGCCCTGGGCTGCGAGTGCGGGTGCGACCTCCCACCATCCCTCGCTCGATCCGAACTGACCGTGCAGGAGCAGTGCCGTGCGGTCGCCCGAGCCCCAGGTTCGGCGGTGGAGTGGCGGTGACGGACGTCGGCCCGCCACCCCCGGTGGCCGCATTCGTGAAGCGGCACTCTTCACCATGACGTGTTCGTCGTACGCGATGCCGTACTCGATGGTGGTGAGCACCCGCCCGGTCCGCTTCCAGCCTGCTCGTTCGTAGAACTCGATCGCCGGGCCGTTGTCGACACGCGTGTGCAACTCGAACTCGTCGTGGGAGTCGGCTGCGATCAGCGCCTCGGCCCGCGCGAGGAGCGTCCGGCCCACGCCGCGCCCCTGGTGGTCCGGGTCGACGAAGAGGTGGAGAAGGAGATGGTCCTTGACGGTGATGTGGGCGATCGGGCCGTCGCCGAGGTCGACCACGTGGGTTTCGACATCTGCGCCCGGAGCGAACCAGTCTCGAAACTGGCCTCGCATGCCGGCTCGATCGGGCGGGGACAGCTCCCCGGCAGCCAGTTGCATCGCGTACGTGCGCTCGAAGCAGCGCGAGTGGTAGTCCTCGACGGCCTCGGCGTCGTCGGGTCGAGCGCGTCTCGTGACGATCGCATCCATCGGCGAGATCCTGACAGGTCGCCGATGGAGTGGCCGTGCGGTCGCCCGCTCCTGCTCGGGCAGACCGCCCTGCCGCGCCTGGCCGTCACACCCCGGACGTCAGACCCGGGGGGAGGCAGCGATTCCGTCGAGTCGATCGACGAGATGGTCGAGCAGCTCGGGTAACGCGAGCGGGGTCGCTCCTCCTCCGCCCCGCGCATACACCGCATTCGCCGCGGGTGCATCGACGCCGAGACGCTCGGCGAGGCGGGCGCGGGCGTCCTTGCATGCTTCAGTGCTCGGCATCACCTCGATGCGCTGGTGCTCTGCGACGAGATCGTTCACCCCGACGAGCGGTCGACGGCGCCCCTCGACCAGCTTCGACGCAGCGATGCCGTGAGCAGCGCGCTCGTCGTTCGCGAGGCAGAAGCTGCGGTGCGTGAGGCCCGGCGCGACCCACGCGATCACGTGGTCATAGGCCCCGTCCAGCCGACGAAGTGCGTCGGCGACGCCTTGCGCCATCGCCTCGTGCATCTCGACGTACGCCTGACGCTCGGCCGGTCCCCACTTCCACTTGCCCGCGCCGACCTCCTCGGCGGTGGAGTCGTCGCGCCAGGGCGAGACTGCGTTGCCCCGGTTTTCGAACAGGCCTGGATCGTCGTATCGAGTTGACGGTGAGGGCCCGCCGCTCGGGCCCGCCGTCAGGTGTTCATACGGAACGAACGCCAGCGGCTCGGACATCACGACGCGGGCGATCTCGAGGTCGTCGCGGCGCAGGGGGCCCAGATCGAGGAGCCGGGGATCTGCGCCGGCCAGATGAGCACCGAGCTCGTCGAGCACGGTCGGTGAGCCCGGCACCGGCTCGAAGCCCTCGGCCAGCAGACGCGCGTTGATCGCCTGGTGCTCGACGCTCGCGACATAGGGCTTCGTGGCGGTGCAGGGCAAGAAGAGCAGCACGCGCCGCAGGGTCGTCGGCGGTGGTTCGTACTCGGCCCGGACGAACTCGAGCCAGTCAGCGACCTCAGGATGCGCGAGCGCGTCGACGTTGTCCTGTGGGCTGTAGAGGCACAGCGACGGCTCGACGCTGTAGGGCGGGAGGATCTTGCGACGCGACTCGACG
>JBGCFW010000010.1:0-2793 GCA_045107155.1 Ilumatobacter sp.
TCGCTTCGACGTCGTCGAGGACCTCGTCGAGGAGTTCCAGGCGCTGCGCTGGACCGTCTGCAGCCAGCAGCCGGTAGCGGTCCGCCGGTCCGATGGGAGCGAGCGCGGCGAGGTGATATGTCGCCACGAGCGGGTCGTCGGCGATCTCGGTTTCATTGAGGTCGACGTGGACCTCGCCGAGTTCCTGAGCGAGTGCGAGCGCCGCTCGCACTCTGCTGTGGGTGGCGGCGACATCGATCGCGAGATTCGGTGGATCCGGGTCGACATCAGCGAAGTCGTCGACGTCGGCGAGCGGGTACGGATCGTCGGGAAGCCAGGCGTTCACGCGGATTCGGCGGGTTCCGACGGTGACCATTGCGTAGCGGCCCTCGTCCAGTGCCTCGACCTGGATCATCTGGGCCACCGTCGCGACCATCGCCCGCTCGTCGCCGCCCCCGGCTTCGGTGCCGTGGGTGATCAGGACCTGTCCGAACTCCGGTGTGCCGTCGGACTGCAGACAGTCGACGACCATCTCGCGGTATCGCGGCTCGAACACGTGCAGGGGCAAGACGCCTCCGGGGAGCAGCACCGATCCGAGCGGGAACATGGGCATGACCGCCATCGACCGGACCGTAGGCGCGTCCGGACGGCGCTGCTCAGCGCGGCCCGAGGGATTCTCGGTCTGGTCCGGTCGGAAAGGCAGCGAAACGCTCGCCGAAGGCCGTCCACAGCGGTCGGTAGAACGTCTCGTCGGTGATGAGTTCCTGATTGGCGATGATCGCGAATTCGATCGTGCCGGCGTCGCTACCCGGCATCGGTGGGACGAAACCGGCCAGCGCCTTCACGCCCGGTGGCTCGACACCGATCGGTGGGTTGCCGAGTGTTCCGGTCTTGGCAGTGAGCCGACCCGCCATCGGGGATCCTTCGAACTCATCGGCCAGGGTGCCGGTGCGGTTGGCGACCGGAAGTGCGGATGCGAGTGGCCCGTCAGCGGCGAGGTGCAGCACGTCGGCGATCGCTGTACAGGTCACGCGGTTCTCGGCAGACAGGCCCGATCCGTCGCGCAAGCGAACGCCGTTCATCTCGACGCCGTTGCGTTCGAGGCTGTCGGCCATCGCGGACAGACCTGCGGCGCGCGTGCCTTGCTGAGCGGTCGCCACGCCCATCTCCTTTAGCAGCATCTCGGCGGAGTTGTCGTCGCTGGTGAGGAGCATGTCGCCGACGATCTCGACGAGCGGGGCCGATTCGACGGCGACCGCCACCGGGACGAGGTTCGATGCCGCCCCGCTCCCCCACCCGTTGTCGACCTGGACGCCTCGGACGTTGAGGAGCCGGACGAGTTCGCGGGCGGCCGCTTCGTTCGGATCGGACTCGACGCCGGATCGTCCCACGACACGAGCGTCGTTCGCGAGCAGCGCGTCGTAGGGCCCGGCCTCGATGAACGGCACGTCGTCCGCCCACTCGTCGACGAAGAACTCGTCGTCGTAGCGTGTTCCGTCACCGATCACGGTCCCGCGGATGCGGGTCACTCCGGCGGCGACGATCGCATCTGCGACCGCATCGAACGACGTCGTGACACGACCCTCGCCGCCGCCACCGAATTCCGAGCTGGTGAGAACGGGGTCGCCACCGCCGACGAGGAAGATGTCACCGTCGACGACGCCGTCTTGGATCGGCGGAATGGCGACCGATGTCGTGAATCGGTGATCGGGTCCGAGTACGTCGAGTGCGCTGGCGGCGAGCAATAGCTTCTGTGTGCTCGCCGGGATCACCGGGAGGAGCGGATTGAGCTCGGACACCACGACACCATCGACGGCGATCGTGACGCACGACTCATCACTCAGGAATCCGAGCACGGGCTCCAGCGCGACACCGAGCCGGTCGGCGCTCGCCGCGGCTGCCACCGTGGCCGGGCTGCGACGGAAGTCGAGCAGTCGGGTGGTGACGGCGCTCGGTTGGGCTCCCTCGCCGTCCGCTGCCGCGCGCTCAGCCGACGTGACGAACTCGCCGTTCAACTCGACGTCGAACAAGCCGATCGAGTTCGTCTGCTCGTAGCGGTCGGCTTCGTCGTCCGCCCAGCGCTGGAGCACCAAGAGTCCGATCGCCGGAAGCGCGGCCGCCAACACCAAGAACAGCAGCGGCGAGCGGCGATAGCGAATCGGTTCGGCCACGACGTCGATGTGGTCGTCACCCAATCGGCCCTCGTCGATGTCGGCCGGATCGTCATGCATCGTGCGACATCATCGCTCGCGGAGAGCCGCTCATCGGATCAGGCCGAGGTCGGCAGGACTCGGGCCCGACGGGTAGGTGTCGAGCACGTCGACGAGGTTCTGCCACACCGGCCGGTACTCGCTCTGGTCGGAGATCGTCGGACCATTGAGGATCAGCACGTATTCGACCGCACCTCCGCCGTCGACGGGGAGGTACCCGGCGAGGGCTTTGACCGCAGGTGGGTCCTGGTTGAACGGCGGGTTGTTCAGCGTCCCGGTCTTGCCGAGCAGGCGTCCAGCGACCGCGTCGTCGACGAACACGTCCGACAGCGATCCGGTCTGCCCGGCGACGGGGAGCCCGGCGCCGATCGGCCCGGCGACGGGAGAGCGTTGCAGCACGGCGAGCAGAGCGCTGCACGTGAGGCGGTTCGTGAGGCTCAGACCCGAGCCGTCGCCGACCACGATGCCGGCGGTCGGGACACCCCACTGATCGAGAGTCGCCACCGCCGGCGCCGCGCCGGCCTCACGGGGCCCGGCTCCCGACGCGGACCGGCCGATCTCCTTCAGCAGCGTCTCGGCTGTGTTGTTGTCGCTGTTCAGCAAG
>JBGCFW010000100.1:0-3130 GCA_045107155.1 Ilumatobacter sp.
TGCTCACCGAAATCGACGACACGGCTCGAGCGTGCGGCGAGCGGTGTCCGTGCGTCGGGGTCGCCGCCCGTGGCGGCGCCCGCCGCCGGGCCGCATCGCCCAAGGGCGACCCCCCCGGACACGGGCACGTGATCGACTCCACGACGCTCGCTCTCCCCGAACGGAAGGGGAACGCGCTCGGGTTCGGACCGCGGAACATTCTGAGCACCGGACGAATCGGCCTGATCTTCATGGTCCCCGGACAGCGCGAGACCTACCGGGTCAACGGAACGGCCTCGTTGTCACGCGATCCGGAGCTACTCGATCGGCTCGCCGTTGCGGGCAAGCCTGCGCTCATGGCGACGGTCGTTCAGATCGAGGAGGCCTTCTTCCACTGCGGCAAGGCGATGATCCGCTCCAAGCTGTGGGCCTCGCCCGATGACGCCGAAGCCAACCGCCATCCGATCGCTGAGCAGATCGGTGGACTCCTGGGCGACGACAAGCTCGTCGAGGTCGTCGCAGCGGACCTCGAACAGAACTACCGCGACGGCCTCTACTGAGCGACGGGAGGGCGCGAGCCGAGACCGACGACGGCCCGAACCGTCGAAATCGGCCTCGGCTGGAACACTCGGTCTCGTCAAGAGCTCGTGGCCCAGCCAGCATGGACTTCTGACGACCGCAGCGTTCGCGATCGCCAGAGTCCACCATCGGCACGGACGAGCTCACGGCCGGCAGTGTCGGGGATCACGCACTGTCCACCGGCGGTGGAGTCATCCGCTCGATCGGCGGCGTTTCGGCGCTCGGTCACCCGTGCGGTCTGTGAGCATCACGCCGATTGGGGCGGTTGTTGAGCAGCTGTCTGCCGGAATTCGAGTTCGTGGCGGACGCTCAATGCGATTGCGAGAACTGCCACGGCCAGGATCGCGGTTCCGGCGAGCGAGGCGTATCCGCCGACGATGTCGATGAAGAAGATGACGCCGAGGTCGGCGAACCCCGCGACGACTGCGGCAAACAGCATCGCGATCCGGTGCTGGCTTCTCCAGATCAGGATCGAGCAGACCAAGGTGACGATCCCGAACCACATGAGGTTGAATCCGTGCTGGCCGTAGAGCACGCTCATTGCTTTGGCGTCTGTCGGGTAGTTGGCGACGAGCTCAGCCGGTTCGGCTGTCGGCTCGAGTTGCTCCACCCATGACATGTCGGTGCCGATCGCCTGTGTCATCGCGAGGATCCCAGGAAGTACGTGGAAGAGCGCCCAGATCAACCAGAGGATCGCGATGGCTCTGGTCAGCGTGCGAGATCGCGTCGTCGCCGTCGTCTCGCTCATGACCGGGTCCCGTCGATGGCGAAGGTGCCCAGAGTTGTGAGCGACGCCCTCAGTTGCTGATCGAGGTCGACGTTGCTCAGCGTTCCGGTCGCGCTGTGGAAGCTCTCGCGAAAGCGCGCGATCGAGAGCCTGCTGAGCACTTCTGGGCAACTGGCGGCGTTCATGCTCCTGTGATCTCGGAGCACCATGCGATCAAGGAAGCCTGGATGTCCGGATCGGATGCGTTGCCGCGCAATGGCGTCACCTTGCCGTTCATCACGAATGCCCCACTCGGAGCTCCAGCCTTGTTGCTGGTCGCCGCGTCATAGACGCGTTGCGCACCCTTCTCCGGTGCCGAGAAGAACAGGTTCCGGATCGGCATCAACCAGCGAGGCATGCCGGCGCCCGCCGTCATCTCGCTCTTGACCGCGCCAGGTTCGACCGATCGAAACGTCGTCGCTGGATACTCACGACTGAACGCGTCGAGCAGTGCCGCTCCCGCCAGTTTCGAGTGCACATACGGCCCGAAGAGCTTCTTGAAACTCGGTGGGTTCGCCAAGTCATCCACTCGCAGCGTCTTGGCGTTCTTGATGCCGCCTGTGGTGACGGTGACCATGGAGGATCCGTCGAGAACCGGGTGCAGCAGCCGGCCGAACAGATACGGCGCGATCACGTGCACCTGGGCATGCATCTCGACTCC
Organism: Ilumatobacter sp.; assembly: GCA_045107155.1. Classification (GTDB taxonomy): domain Bacteria; phylum Actinomycetota; class Acidimicrobiia; order Acidimicrobiales; family Ilumatobacteraceae; genus Ilumatobacter_A. The sequence continues at coordinate 1,986 of JBGCFW010000100.1, forward strand.
GTGTTTCGAAGGCACCGCCTTGTCCAGCAACACGCCGGCATTGTTGTAGAAGAGATCGACGTGGCCTCGTTGAAGCAGCGCGTCGGCCGCTGCGGCGATCGAGTCGTTGTCGGCGAGATCGGCCTGCACCAGGTCAATCGTTGCCGCGGGGTGGTCGGCCCGGAGGCGGGCGATGATCGGCTGGGATCGCTCAGCGCTTCGGTTCACCATGACCACGTCCCAGCCCTCCCGCGCATGGAGGGCTGCGAGCTCGGTTCCGATACCGCCTGATGCACCAGTGATGACGGTGACGGGTCGTCGGCTCATGTCGCGCCCCCGAGTCGCTGGTTGATGGAGCGAGTGCTCGTGGATGTCGCCAAGACCGTGAGGGGCATCGGGATGTCTTTCTGTGAGCGAGTTGGTGCTGGAGACGGCGGGTCAGGTCGACGCCGGGCGGTTCGTGTCGGTGAAGTAGGCCACGAAGCTCGTGATGATGGCGGTGGCGGAGAAGATCGTCATGAGCGTGCCGGGCACGAACTTGACGTGGCCGCCAAGATCGAGGAAGAGGAAGTACCCGACATCTGCCAGTCCACCGACGAGGGCCGCAACGAATACCGCCGCGACGGCTCGCCGCCAGATGAACGCTGCGCAGATGAGCGTGACCAGACCGATCCACGCCAGGTTGAACCCGTGCTGGTTGATCACTGCGCCGACAGCGTCGGGGTAGTCCATCTCGAGCGAGGCCGCCTCGACATCGTCAGCGATCCCCGCCACTGCGTCAGAGGTGTCCCGACTCATCGTCAGCACGCCAGCAAGCATGTGAACGAGACCCCAGATCACCCAGAGCACGGCGGAGGTTCGCAGCAGCCACGATGCCCGAGGTGTTGCAGTGATTGTCTTCATGTCGGTGTTCTCCTTTGAGTGGAACCGCAACCAAGTTGGTTACTAATTGATCGATGATGGTGCGACCTTCGATGAGTTCGCGATGCGCTACCGGCGCGACTTCGCAGGTGCGAGACCGAGCGACGTCCGAATCTGGATGTCCATCTCGGCGACGGTGACGGCTTCAAGCTCGGCGAGCAGTGCTGCTTCGGCGTCACCCATGACGCTGTTCATGAAGTCCGCCATGGCGGCCTCGATTCGTCCTTCACATTCGGGATGGCGAG
>JBGCFW010000101.1:0-3427 GCA_045107155.1 Ilumatobacter sp.
ACTCGCCCTCACTGCAATCCGGCGAAGGCGGCTTTCCACGCACGCTCAGCGACCTGTGGGAACACGCTGACCCATCCGAAGTGCTGCGCGAACTTCGCGCGCAAGTCGAACGCGCCCAGGTGTGGGGCGTCGACGTGACTCACCTCGCTCCGCACCTCTCGGCCATCACGCTGCGACCCGAATTCTTCGACGTCTACCTCGAACTCGCTTTCGAGTACCAGCTTCCCATCCGCTTACCGTCGACCATCAGCGCCGCGCAGGCCGGGTTCCCGTTTCGGCAGTTGGCGGCCGACGAAGGCGTGGTGTTCCCCGACCACTTCGACCACGACTGGCGAGCGGGCAGCCGTGCTCGGGTGTTCGATGCAATCGACGCACTCCAGCCCGGCGTCACCGAGATCCACGTCCAGCCCGCCATCGACACACCCGAGGTCCGAGCCTTTGCGGGTGATGCAGCCGATGGCTGGGTCGCGGACCTCGACCTCACGGTGAGCGCGGAGTTACGCGAGCGACTCGACGCCGCTGGCGCCGTGATGATCGGCTTCCGCGAACTCCGCGACCTGATGCGCTCCTGAACCCGCCCAACGCGTGGCACCGACCTCCGGTCACCCGGTGTCAGACACCAGATGACTCGCAGCCTCGCTTGCGTGGGCGATGGTTCACACGGCAGCGACGAGTTCGGCGATGGCGCTGCGCGCTTCACCCGACTTCAGCACGTCGAGGATTTCCCCCGTGTGCCCGGTTGCTTTCAGCTTGCCGCGCATGAACGCGACCGTCGGGTCGAAGTCGTCGGCTGCAGCGTCGACCACCGGCACGGTGATCACGATGTCGGCATCGTCCGGTCCACCGACCCGCTCGTCTTTCTTCGCAACGACCACTCGGTACTGAACGCTCATACGACAGGAGTCTCGCGGATCCCGGCGAACAGATCGCGCTCACTGTCGGTATCGGGGATGGGGCCGACCTCGCTTCGAGCCAGGATCCAGTCTTCCCACGGGTAGGTCTCGGCAAGTTGTTCGTCGGTCAACCCGAACCACCATCCTGCGTTCGGGTCCACCTGGGTGGCGTGCGCACGCAGTGCACCCGTGCGCGCCCACTGGTAGTCACCGACCTCGATCTTGGTGGTGATGCGATGGTCCTGTCCGTCACGCTCGAGCCATTCTTCCGAGAACGGCGCCTCGCCGGTGTACTTCAGCATCGCCTCGTGCACGGCCAGAATCCGTGCCTTTGCCCACACGGCGTAGTACATCTTCAGCGGCTGGAAGGGAGCCCCGAGTTCGGGGTACCACGCCGGGTCGCCGGCACGATCGAAGGCCAGCACCGAGATGTCGTGAACTCGAAGGTGATCCGGGTGCGGGTATCCCTTCTGATCGTCTCCATAGGTGATGATGACCTGGGATTTCGTACGACGGATGATGGCGACCAGGCGGCCCACGGCCTCATCGAGATCAGCCTGGTGGAAACAGTCCGGATGTTCGTTCGGCTCGGTGTCGGCCATGCCGGAATCGCGATACCCGAGCATCACGACCTCGTCGAAACCGATCACCTCGGCCGATGCTGCGAGCTCTGGAGCTCGCAGCGAGGCCACCAGTTCTTTTTCCTGCTCGGAGGTGAGCCCGTGGAACGGTTGCCCCTCCTCGCGCAGCGAGGGGTTCTGCAGATCGCCCTCTTCGCCGCCGGTGCAACACACCAGAATCGTGTGCGCCCCTTCGGCCTTGTACTTGGCGAGCGTGGGCGCCCCCTTCGACGCTTCGTCGTCGGGATGGGCGTGCACGGTGAGAATCGTGAGCGAGTCGGACACGGTGGCAACGCTATCCAGTGACTCGTCTCCCCCGCCGACGGGGCTCGCGAGCTGCGTGCGACTAGCCTCGCCAACCGTGCACGGACGGCCCACTCGATTTCTCGCCGCGATCACCGTTGCGGCTCTGCTCAGTGCGTGTGACATCGGTGATGGCACGACGTTGCAGCCACCCACCGCGAGCACCACGATCGCACCGCCGGATACGACGCCGCTGCTCAGCGAGCCGCTCGACGACCCGATCGTGCTCGACGACGACCAGGTGTTCGAGGACCCAGCACTCGATGACCCGACATTGGACACGCCCCCGCCCACCCTCGCTGGCGAGGTCGACGCCGGAGCCGACTTCCGGGTATTCGCTCCGTGGGCCGAAGGCGCGCCGATCGGGCTGATCCACACCTGTGACGGGGCCAACAGCGCTCCTGCGGTGTCGTGGATCAACGCTCCCGACAACACACAGGAATTCGCCATCAGTTTGGTCGACGAAACCGACCTGTCGAACGGTCGCCCCTTCATCCACTGGGTGATCGCCGGCATCGACCCGTCTGTCGACCGCATCGACGCCGACGTGGTTCCCGACGGCGCGGTGCGCGGACTGAACTTCTTCGGCGACGTTGGATACACCGGACCGTGCCCGGATCCCGGAACCAGCAGCACCTACACACTGACGGTCTTCGCCCTGGATCAGCAGCTCGAATCGACCGATGGAACACCCGCCGCCCAACTCCTCGACCTCGTTGCCACAGTGGCAATCGGGGCGACAAGTTCACAAGGAATTGTCACTCGCTGAGGTTTTCTCGACACGCGTTGCGGCACAATGTCATCCATCACAGGGGTTTGATCGGGGCGGATCGATGGAAGGCGAAGACATACAGCGTTCGGCACGACCAGAGTCACCCCTGCCGCCGCCCTCGCTCGCGCACGCCGCGCTGGCAGCTCCGAGTTTGGCACCACGCCAGCTCGCGCAGCCGACCGACCCACTCCGTCGACTCCTCCACCACGACGGCACCGCCGTTGCGTTGCTGGGGCTCGACGGCACGATCCACGACCTGAGCGCCTCGATGCTCGACCTGATCGGCGCATCATCCATCGCCGAGGTCACCTTGGGCTCACCGCCAGATGGCCTGCTGCGATCATTTCTCGACCACGTGCCGTCCGAAGTGTTCCGCGACGGCAGTTACGTCTGGCACGGCCGAGTCGATCATCAGGACGCAACCGGTCGCCAACTCTTGCTGCGCGCCACGGTCAGCGCCATCCACGACCCAACCAGGTCCGGCGGTGGCGACCTCGCGCTGCTGCTGCACGACATCACCGCTCCGAACGACCAGATGCGGGCGCTCGTGCACCGGGCGACGCATGACCCGCTCACTGGCCTCGCAAACCGGCACCAACTCCTGCGCCAGCTGTCGCAAGCCATTGCCGAGCAGCGCGAACAACCCGGACATGTTGCTGCGATCTTCCTCGACCTCGATCACCTGAAGCAGGTCAACGACGCTTTCGGACACGAGGCGGGCGACCAGCTGTTGGTGTCGTCGGCCCGACGACTCGAACAGGCCCTTCGCCCCGCGGACGAGGTCGCGCGAATCGGCGGCGACGAGTTCCTCGCACTCGCAACGGGTGTCGCCGATGCCG
>JBGCFW010000102.1:0-5974 GCA_045107155.1 Ilumatobacter sp.
GCGGCGTGACGCTCAAGGAACGCGACCCCGGAACCGATCGACGGACGCTCCACCGCTGATCCTCGAAGAAGCTGCCTGAACGCAACGACTTGCGAGAACAGATCCTCACGACGCCGAACATCCCGGAGCGTCGGACGGAACGGGGGGCTGCTCCCGGCAGACCAATCAGCCGACCCCGCCCCCCAGAGACCCCACTCAACCTCGTGATCTGCGAAGGGCCGGCGGGTCCGGAGCGATCCGAGCGCGCACATCCGCCCCGATGTGCCGATACAGGGCGGGCGTCTTGATGGTGGTGGCTACGCGAATACCGAGTGCGGGCTCTGAGCAGCGAGTGCTCAAAGATGGCTGGTCGTACGTGAGACGGATCTGACTCGCGCTCCGGTCAAGATGAGGTGATGGGGAACTGCACTTCGACGATTTGGTGGAGTGCGCCGAGTGCCGGGTCGGCGAGCAGCACCTCCCGGACTGGGCCTGAGATCGCCGCCGATTCGTTCTCGATCCATCGACCGATCGCCGCGTTGGTCACGTGGAGATCGTCCGAGTCTGGCGACCGCACCGTCGAGACGACGTCGACCGCGGGCAGGACCTCTTCCACGAAGCCGTCGCGCTCTGCCACCGCTTCGAGGCGCGGGTCGACCGGCACGGCGAACTCCATCGGGAAGCCTTCCTCGTCGAAGTCCGCAGTCCATCGCGCCATGCCGTAGGGCGGGGTTGGGTCGTCGATGTGTTGGACCATCTCCTTCACCATGCAGGACAGCGCGTCGAGCGCCTCGCCGAGGTGGGCCGTCTGGTAAGCGCTGGTCCAGACCGTCATCGCGGGGACGCGCTTGCGGACGAGGTCGATCGACGATGTGGTCTCTTCGAGCTGCATGATCCGCGAGTCGATCCCGCGGAGGCGCTGCTCGACCGCTTGGAGTTCGGCCAATGCCTGTGTCTGTTTCAGGGTGAGCATCGCCCGCAGTTCTGACGGCGACATATTCTCGCGAAGCAGGCCGCCGATTTCGGACAGACCGAAGCCGAGGTCGCGCAACGCGACGATGCGGTTGATGTCGGCGAGCTGCTCGGCGCTGTAGAAGCGGTACCCGGTCGAGTCGTCGACGCGCTGTGGATGCAGGAGTCCGATCCGGTCGTAGTGGCGCAGCACGCGCGCCGACACGCGGGCGAGCTGGGCGAAGTCGCCGATCATGAACATGCAACGACCGTACGGGTTGTCACCGTGTCAAGGTCAAGCGCCGTTAGGCGGGCGGATCGCATATGACGACAGGGATTTCACGGTCGGTCTTCTCGGCGTACAACGCATAACCCGAGGAACTCGAGGACGCGGCGATGATCCTGGACCACAGCTCGGCTCGCTCGTCTCCGATCGCGGTTCGAGCGATGAGGCGGACCGGGCCGTCCCCGCTGATGTCGTCGAGGGTGACCTCCGGATTTGCGACGAGGTTGCCGTACCAGTCCGGATTGCGATCGTCGCCTCCTTTCGAGGCGACGAGGACGTAGCGGCCATCGCCGTGGATGGGCGCCGTGAGCATCACGGTTCGCGCCGCACCCGACTTGCGCCCGATCGTCGTGAGCTTGACCACGGTCAGGTTCTTCACCCGTGACCCGACGCGGCCACCCGACACCTTGACGACGGCCTTGTGGACGCGGTTGACGTTGCGGACCATGAGGTCCATGCGCTTCTGGGCAAAGCTCATGATCCGCTCCCCGGTTTGGTGGTGTCGTGTGATCGCTCGGCGAGTCTCCGGATCCTGTTGGCGAACGGTCGGAACATCACCGAGGCCATGAGGTTCTTGTTGATGAACAGCTGGCCGCCCTCGATGCGCCACCGCTTCGGTGATCCTCGGAGCTGCTGACCCATCACCTGAGCAACCGCGCAGTGCCCACCGAAAGCTGGCGCGTACTTGTGCGGGTCGGCGTCGAACAGGTCGCGGTGCTCAGCGGTCGAGAACAACCACGTCGCTCCGCGCCACTCGCGGCTGATGTTCGGGTTGCCCTTCGTCGGGGTGCCGAGCGTGAAGTAGGCGACGGTGTCGTGGCCCTGAAGGGCAAGTCCTGCGGTGTCGGTGTGAATCGTCGTGTTCATGCCGGGCTCTCTGTGAGTGTTCGGCGCGAGGCGCCGAGCCGATCGTCTTCGTCTCTCAGCCGACGGTAGAGATTGTCACCGTGTCAAGGTCAAGGCCCGATTCGCGCCGGGTCTCCTGAGTGTCAGTTGCTCGGGTCGAGGTCGCGGAGCTGACGCTGCACGTTCGGGGCTTCGAGCGTGACGGTGAGGCTGAACTGCTCGGTGCGGGGAGTGTGGCAGCTGTGGTCATCACATGACTGCCACCTGATTGTTCCGGTGATGTCGGCGGTGTGGGTTCCGTCCGCCTCGAGTGTCACGCGACGGCCGTTGTACACCACCGGGATACGGACTCGAACGTCGCCGTCGTACACGTGCAGTGTCTCGCCGGTTCCGGCGAGCGTCATCTCGTGCGTCGGTGGGAACGAGGCGGGCTGCGCGATGACGGCGTCGTGATCGTCGACATCTACTGACGTGACGACGAGCCCGTCGGGCACGGGTGGCCCGTAGAGGTGTTGGCCGGGTGGCACGTGGAGGTCGACGATGAGGTCGGTCACGAGCATCGCTCGGAGCGACTCGGTGCTGAGTGCGACGCGGGCCTCGACGTGCGCGACCGGCTCGAGTGCTCGTTCCTCGATGGCGTCCGATTCGGTGGCGAGGCCCTGCGCCGCGCGCAGCAACTTCTCGGGGTGGGCGCGCACGAGCGAGTTCTGTTCGAAGAACTTGTCGATCACGGTGCCGTCCGCTCCGATGACGTAGCTCCCCGGATACGGGATCCCGTAGAACGGCGCGTCGCTCTCGTCGAGCGTCGTGTTGAGAATGCCGAACTCGGTGATGATCCGGCTTTCTGGATCGGAGATCAGGGGAATCGTGATGTCGAACTCGTCGGCGAACGATCGCAGTTGCTCGACGGGCTCGTAGAACACGACGAACAGCGAGATGCCTGCGGCGTCGAAGAGATCACGGTGTGATTGCGGCTCGACCAGCTGCGTGCGACACGGCGGTCACCACAGAGTCGCCCGAGAGAACACGACCACGGCGGCCCCGCCGCCGCGAGCCTCGTGGACGTCGACGGTCGACCCGGACTGGTCGAGGGCGACGATGTTCGGGAATGCTTCGCCTCGCTCGGGGCCCGTCGAGAAGGAGCCGCGCGGATCGCTGCGCGGTCCGTGGCCCGGTTTGTACGGACCCACGATGCCGTAGTCGTCGGCCCACCAGCCTGACTCCAGCTGCGTCGCGTTCGGTTCTCCGACGGTGATGGGTGCGTGGTGAGGCGTCATAGATTCCGACGGTAAATGTTGTCACGGTGTCAAGCGCAAGCGGTCTCGCCACAGCAACGCAACGGCGAGTCCGAGGATGAAGTGCGACGTGTCCAGGGGAATCAGCGTGCTGAGGCTTGCCTGATCTGCTGAGAGCTGGTCCTGGTCGAGTCGCAGCACGAGGTTGAAGAACAACGCGCCGACGAAGAAGCCCGCCATCACGAATCCACCAGCGACGCGAATCCTGGGCCACAGGATCGCTGCCGCGATTGCCAGCTCCAGTAGTCCGACGAGGAGGAAGAAGTTCGCTCCGACATCCCGATCCGCGAACCGATACGAGGCGCCGAGCGTCTCGCGCCACGAGGCGTTGAGCAGCTTGCGTCCGGCCGGAATGAGGAGTGCAATCGTTGCGACGATCGGGAGCGCTTTCGCTGCGAGGTTTCTGATCATGCGGAGACCTGCTCGCGGATGCGCTGGATTGCAGCCGCGATCGCCTCGGGGGAGTCGACCTCTTCTTGGAGGAAGTGTCCGGAGTCGGTTTCGGTGACCGGAGCGTTCGGGAACGCTGCTCTCATGCCGTCGAGCCGTGTCCCGAGGAGGGGGTCGTTCACACCCCAGACGATCTCGGCGGGGATGTCGAGCTGCGCGACGTAGGCGTCGATCGCCCTGAGTACTTCAGCGGTCGGATGCTCGGGCCCGGTCGCCGCCATGCGGAGTATCGACAGCGGTCCGATCGGGTTGTCGCTCTCGGCGACGGGGCGTCGATAGAGGTCGAGCACGTCGGGGGACAGCGAGTCGGGGTCGTTCTGCGCGCCGGGAAGCTGATCGAAGATCGCGACCGACAGGGCGAGTTCGGCGTCGGCTGGCAGCGGCGTCAGGAGTGCTTGAAGCTGAGGATTGAGTTCGACGGGCTCGGTCGGGGCGCCGAGAGCCGTGTTGAGGAGCACGGCGCCTGCGAGGAGCTCGGGTGAGCGTTCGAGCGCGCCCAGGCCGACGGGGCCGCCCCAGTCGTGGCCGACATAGATGAGTTCGTCGAGGTCGAGTTGCGTCAGCGCCTCGTTCATCCAGCGCACGTGGTTGTCGAGCGTGTGCTGCTCGGCAGGCACCTGGCTCGAGAACCCGAGTCCCACCATGGTCGGCATGATGACTCTGAGCTGGTTCGGAGGCAGGAGCTCGGCGATCTTGCGGTAGAGGAAGCCAGAGGTCGGAGCGCCGTGTTGGAGATAGACGGGATAGCCCGAGCCGACTTCGAGAACGTGGACGTTCACGCCCGGTTCCACTTCGACCAAGTAGCTCGAGTAGCCGTCGTCGAGTGCAGCCGCTGCGTAGTCGGGCAAGGCGAACTGTTCGAATGACGCGATGTCGATGCCGGCTGCTTCCGGCGCAGCGATAGTCGTGGGAGCGTCGGTTCGCGGCGGCGCTTCCCCGGCCGGCTCGGCCGACGGAGCGGTCGTGGCCGGTTCTGCCGGCGGGGTCACGGTCGTGGCCGGAGGCTCGTCCGCCAAGGTGGCGGCTGTCGTCGAGTCCGGTCGGGTGCCAGTGTCGGCGTCGTCACTGCCGACACTGCACGCAGCTGCAGTGAGGACGAATGTGGTCGTTGCGGCGAGCCAACGGAGGCTCCTCTTCGATGCGCTGGTCATGAGAATCGACCGTAGGGATTGCCATCGTGTCAAGGTCAAGGGCCTTCTCGAAGAAGCGGGCATGGGGCTCGGCGGGTGTTGGCCTCGGATGAGCGATTGGAGAGAGTCGGCGTTTGACGAGCCGACGCAAATCTGGTGTTCACGTTGGTGAGGTCGTTGGTCGCTGGGAGAGAGGTCAACGTGGACGCCGGGTTTTGCGCCCGGGTTCGGCGGCGCAGTCTGCTCCCGTCGCAGAGCGGCTCGGCATGGAGCAGACAGAAGCAGTCGACGAGCTGCGTCACGCAACGAGTGGAGCTGATTCGAACGGTGACGGGAACAGAGCCCGCTGTTCGAGCTCTTCCTTGTCAGCGGTCTTGTTCTCACTACAGGACCGCTTGCGTGGTCGGTCCGTGCGTGGAGACAGATCCGGGTCAATTACGTGCCCGAGTACCAGCTGCAGCGAGGGGCGATCGGGACGTCAACTTAGCAGCGCTGCGTGATCTAGAAGCGAGGCGTAACGCGGCCCGTCCGGCACGTCGGTTTGCTGCAGCCGAGTCACCCGAGGGCGATCAGAATGTCCACGCCCTGGCAAGTCCAGCCAGCGCATAGCCGGCAATCTTTTTCGATCGGGACGTCCCAAAATGCTCGACAGTTGGACAGTCGCGTTCACTCGTGGGCGGCTGGCGGGCGAGCAAGGAATGCGGTCTTGGTTTCCTGATCGAATCCGCACGCTCGGTAGAACCCAAGCGTCGAGGGTCGCTTCGATCCCGTCATCAACATCGCCTTGTAGCAACCGGCATCCCACGCCATCTGCAGGGTTGCGGCTATGAGCTTCTCGCCGAGGCCGGTGCCTCGAAGTGTGCTGTCGACCACGACATATTCGACCACGGCGTAGGGCGCAGCCGATCGACTGAGGTTCGCAATGATGTTGAGGTAGGTCGTGGCCACGACGCGGTCGTCGATCTCGAGGACGAGCAAGCTGAGCGAGGGGTCGTCGAGGATCTGCGAGAACGTCGCTTCTTCTTCGATCTGTTCGG
>JBGCFW010000103.1:0-51930 GCA_045107155.1 Ilumatobacter sp.
AGAGGAGTCTCTGGCCGGGTCTCGCAATGAGAACTCCGTCGACCGGTACCGGTCGTATGCGACGGTGAGCTGGTCTTCAAGGTCGCGAACAACATCTGCAGGCACCGTGCCCACGTCGACGCCCAACACATCGATCGAGGAGAGGTACGGAAAGAACGGCGATACGAAGTAGACGTGCCTGGTCGATATGCCAGTGGGGTTGTAGAGGATCCGGAATTCTGACCCAGCTGGTTCGTAGCGGCAGGTGTACCTCGTGTTGAAGCTGCCGGGGACGTTGGCGGCGATTGAACCATCCATGAATGTGCCGCTCTCGCGCACGACGTCGCCGAAGCCGCAGTCGACTGCGGAGAGGTCGCCGACATCACCACACACGCTGGGTCGAATGCCGACATGGCCTCCGCCGCCCACCCATTCGTGCGAACGGTTGAAAATATCGATCGTTGCAGCGCGTCCTTGGGCGTCGGTCGGGTAGGAGTTCCAATTCGCGACGTGGAACGCGAGTCCGCTCGCGTCCGAGGCGCGATGGAGCATGGCCCGATAGATGACTTCGACCTTGCCGGCGGTCGTGGAGAGGTCGTAGCGCTGCGCCACTTCGGGTTGATCGAGCATGAAGAGCGCATAGTTGTCGAGGCGGTTCGCGCAGTCTTCCTCGATGAAAGACACCCAGAATTCGAATGCCTCGTGGCTCTCGGGCTGCCGGCCGAGCAGTACCTGGTAGGTGCCTTCGACGAAGCTGACGATGCTGGTCTGGCTCGGCCTGAGCGCGAGTGCGGGTTGGCTCGACGGCAGCGCAACCAAAGCGCCAGCGAATGCGATCGCCGCCGCTGCGATCAACGTGACGCGGTTTCGAACAACGGAGGCGAACATGGAGCGACCGTAGTGCAAGCTCGTAAGCGGCGATGACAGCGCCCGGAGTGCAACATCCGAGCGTCCGCAATCCGGCGGAGCTCCGGGTCCGATTCCCGTCGTTCAGGCGGAGGCGGCGGAACGGGACTCTGGCGGCGCCGGGCGGCCGAAGAGGTAGCCCTGAGCGAAACGGCAGCCGAGTTCGGTGAGGATCTCGGCCTGCTTCTCGGTTTCCACGCCCTCGGCGATCACCGTGAGGTCGAGCGCATCGGCGAGTCCGATCACCGCGTCGGCGATCGTGCGATCGTTTTGGTCGTCCTGCAGCCCGTCCACGAACGACCGGTCGATCTTCACGAAACTCACCGGCAGCTGCTTCAGATACGTCAGTGAGGCATAGCCGGTACCGAAGTCGTCGACGCCGACATGAACCCCCATGTCGCGGATCCGGGTGAGCTGTTGAAGCGACGTACCTGCCGCGTCCATCAAGACGTTCTCGGTGAGTTCGATCGCCAACTGATGCGGCCGCAGATCATGAGTGGCCAACGTCGTCGCGACCGTGTCGACAAACTCCGAGCGGCTGAGCTGGCGCGCCGACACGTTGACCGTCACGTAGGTCTCCGATGACGGGCGCCGTGCGAGATATGCGCCCACCTCGGCCATCACGAACTCACCGATCTCGACGATCAGGCCGCTGTCCTCCGCGACATCGATGAACACGTCGGGCGGTACCTGCCCGAGCTCCGGGTGATGCCACCGAAGGAGGGCCTCGGCGCCGCGGGGTCGCGTCGAGGCGATCTCGACGATCGGTTGGTAGTACACCTCCAGCTGGCCTCGAGCGATCGCGTGACGTAGCTCGGTGTCGAGACGGATGCGATCGGTCGCCTCACGGCGGGCGGTCGCGTCGTACATCTCACTTCTGGAGCGGCCCCGCGCTTTGGCCCGATACATCGCGATGTCGGCATTGCTCAGCATCGTCCGGATGTCCTCGTCCGGTCGCTCCACGACGTTCATACCGATGCTCGCAGAGGTGAAGACCTCCCGACCCTCCAACTCGATCGGTGTCCGCAGCGCGTCGTGCAGGCGGTCGGCGATTCGTTCGAGCTCCTCGACGGCGGACCGGTCATCGCTCGACAAGCCCTCGCACAGCACCACGAACTCGTCGCCGCCGAGACGGGCGGCGGTGTCTCCCGGACGAAGCTGCTCGCGGAACCGTGTCGCCACTTCACGGAGCAGACGGTCACCTGCTTCGTGTCCGAAGGAGTCGTTGACGTTCTTGAACTTGTCGAGGTCGATGAAGAGGATGCCGATCTGGAGCCCGGATCGGCGGCTCCGGCGCTGAGCGGTTCTGAGCCGATCGAGGATCAGCGCCCGGTTCGGAAGACCCGTCAAGGTGTCGTGCAGCGCGACATGAGCCAGCTGCTCTTGGGCCTGACGTTCGGTCGTGATGTCCTCGATCTGCAAGACCGCGAGCCGCTCCGGGCGGCTGTGGTCGCGAATCGGTGCGGCGACGACACGGATCCAGCCACCCGACTCGTCGTCATGCACGATCCTGAACTCGTCGCGCTGCGTAGGAGCGTCGACGTCGTCGATCCGGTCCAAGAGCTTGCGAAGACGATCGAGGTCGCCGGAGTGCAACAGATCCTCGATCCACTCCGATCCCGTCAGGTTCCCGCTCATCCGCGTGATCTGCGCAAACGCGGCGTTCGCGTTCACGACTCGTCCGCGTTCGTCACCGTCGAGGTGCACCACGGCCATTCCAATCGCCGAGTGGTCGAACGCCGCACGGAATGTCGCCGTCGCGAGCGTCGCTGCATCCTCCGCACGCTTTCGTTCGTCGATGCCGGTCAACTGGGCGATGAGGTGGAGGGGTGCCCCGTTGTGACGGATCAGCGAGACCTGGAGCTGGGCCCACCGCAGTGAGCCGTCGGGCATGAGATACCGCTTCTCGATCTGGAAGTTGCTCCGGTCGCCTGCGAGGAGCTCGGCGAGCAGCGACTCGTCAGCATGGAGGTCGGGCGGGTAGGTGATGTCCTGAAATCGCGTGCGGCGTAGCTCCGCCTCCGAGCGCTCGAAGAACGCGCACGCCGACTTGTTCGCGGCCAGGAATGCGCCGTCAGGTGACACCATGCACATGCCGACCATCGCCTCGTCGAAAGTGAGGCTGAAACGGAGCTCAGCCAGTGACAGGTCACCCTCGCTCGCTCGCTCCGCGACGGTGTCGCCGAGTTGAGCAACGGCATGGGTGATCGTGCTCGATACCTGTGATGCGCCGATGAGCTCGACGACATGGCTCGTCGTACGACCGACGCTCAACGGAATCAACACCGATGCCGGTCGAGACGTCGACACCGACCCGTCATCGGCGATGCCGTTGATGTCGCCAGTGATCCATGCGTGTTCGAGCGCTCCAGAGCGCTCGACCGTCAAACGGAACCCACTGTCGGCCAACACGGCCGCGCCCACGTCGTCGGCCGACCACGCGTGGCCGACCTCCATCAGACCGCCACTGTCGAGACACCACACTCTCGCCGCGACCGCATCGGCACCGCAGACGACGATGTCGAAGACCTCGTCCCAGCCCTGCGCGAGGGTCGGGGCGGCGGCGAACCTCGTTCGGATCGACGAAAGCAAACCCGATTCGCTGTCTGTGAGCGGCCCGCTGGACATGACAGCGTTAGAATAGTCCGCTCAGTCACCTTACGGTCACGATGGGTGACGAAAGCGCGTGATTTGCAAACCGCGAAGTCAGCGTCGGAGATGACCGGCGAGTGCGTCGCCGTCTCGGGCGCGGAGCGCAACGTTGACTCGTTGGCGCTCCAGCGTCTGCTCGAGTGTCTGTTTGGCCTGCTCGATCGGATGCTCAGCGAAGAAGCCCTGCGCGACGTGAGCATCCTCTGGCTCGTTGAGCAGCGACACGGTGTCGATCATCCGGACGATCGTGTTGCCAGGGAAACGCTCGACGGCTTCGCCCCAGCGCTCTCGCAGGAACGACCAGGCGGCCCGACCGTGCGAACGGTTGGCGATCGCGGCGCGGAGCAGGAACGGCGCATTCTGGGTCTTGACCTCACCGCTCATGGCCAGCTCGCACGTTCGGTGCAACAACTCGGCGTCGTCGAACTCGGCAAGGGCATACAGACTGCGGAGCTGTTCCTGCGGCGTCGCGCCGTTGAGGAAGCCATCGAGCATCACGTCGTAGTCGTCGGCAGATCCGTGCATCGCTGCAACCGACGTTGCCGCCGCCAGGAGTTCGGCGTCGACCGGTTCGTGTCGCGCCGCTGCAGCGAGCAACGCGCGGCAGCGTTCGATCGTGTCGACATCGGCACCCAGGCCGCCCATCGCGCGCGTGAGCGCGCCGCGCAGCTTGCCGGTCAGATCGGACTCCCCGTCGGCCGGATCGCTCAGCGCGACCAGCGCCGGCGCCACGAGCTCACGCACGGCAGCGCGTAGGGCCTCGAGCGCCTCGTCGTCGACCAGGCGCGAGAGTCCGCTGAGTGCCGTGATGATCGCCTGCCACACACCGAACTCGCGCTCGTCGCGGAACGCCGAGAGAAGCTCCAAGAGTTCGGTCGCTCCGAGCCGGCCGGCCACCGTCGCGGCCCACGCGTCGTCGACCAGCCCGTAGCGCTCCAACGTGTTCAACGTGTTGAGCGTCGCAACGTCGATTAGGCGCTCCCGCAGTTCCTCGCCGTACGCGACCCGGAAGAAACCGTGGCCACCAGCGTTGACGATCACCGGTGCATCGGCGTCGTCGAGCGGGACCGACAACGGGCCCGCGTCGTCGAGCAGAACCAGCGTCGTTGTGTCGCCGTTGCGCACGTGGACCGGGACTGCCCAAACTGCCGCATCGATGTCACCCTCGCGGTCGAAGACGAGTCGTTCCTGGCGCAGTTCGAGCGCACCGTCGACGAGCTCGGCGCTCACGAGCGGAAAGCCCGGCTGCCAGATCCACGAATCCATGATTCGTCGGACCGGGCGACCGGACGTCGCCTCGATCGCGTCCCACAGATCGTTGGTCTCGGTGTTCGCATACGAATGAGTGCGCAGGTAGTGGCCCACTCCAGTTCGGAAGTCGTCGGCTCCGAGGTACTGCTCGAGCATCCGGAGCAAGGCGCCGCCCTTCTGGTACGTCAACACGTCGAACATGCCGTCGGCCTCGGCTGGGCTGTTCACCTCGAACTCGACCGAGCGCGTGCTGCTCAGCGAATCGACCTGGAAAGCAACGCTTCGCTCTTGGCCGAAGCTGGTCCACCGCTCCCACTCCGGTGCGAATGCGTCGCACGCAGCGACCTCCATGAACGTCGCGAATGCCTCGTTCAACCAGATGCCGTTCCACCAGGCCATCGTGACGAGATCGCCGAACCACATGTGTGCCAGCTCGTGCGCGACGACGTCAGCGACCAGTTGGCGCTCGTGCTGGGTCGACGTGGCCGGGTCGACCAGCAGCAAGCTCTCGCGGAACGTGATGCACCCGAGGTTCTCCATCGCGCCGGCGGCGAAATCGGGCAGCGCAACCAAGTCGACCTTGTGGGACGGGTAGTCGATGCCGTAGTAGTCCTCGAACCAGCGCAGGCAGAACGCGCCGACGTCCAGTCCGAACTGTGTGAGATGCCCCTTGCCCGGCACGTGGATCACCCGGAGTGGGGTGCCATCGACGTCGACGATCTCGCTGGACTCGAGGCGGCCGACCACCATCGCCACGAGATACGAGCTCATCTTCATCGTGTCGGCGAAGCGGATCACAGTGCGCCCATCGGCGCTGGTGCGGTCGGCCTCCTCGCCGTTCGAGATTGCCGTGAGGCCGTCTTCGACGTCGAGCGTCACGCCGAACACTGCTTTGAACTCCGGTTCGTCCCAGCACGGGAACGCGCGGCGACAATCGGTGGCCTGCATCTGGGTGGTCGCGATGACCTGCTCGTTCCCGTCGCCGTCGACGTACGTGCTCCGGTAGAAGCCCCGCAACTTGTCGTTGAGGATTCCGGCGAAGGCGATCTCGAGTCGAGCGGGACCCGGCTCGAGCGTGGTCGACGGAGTGATGATCAGTCGCTCCGTCGCCTCATCGAGCTCCCACGTCGCGTCGGCGCCGTCGATGGTGACCGTGTCGATGGTGAGCTCGATGGCGTTGAGGATGATTCGATCACTGGTCTCGGCCACTGCCAGTTCCACGGCAACCGAACCGGTGAAGGTCGCGTTGCCCAGCGACGGCTTTAGCCGCACGTCGTAGCGCTCGGGCACGACATTGGAGGGCAGCCGGAATGGGTCGTCGGTGACGGCGTCGTTCGACAGTGCGGTCATGGGGAGCGAGAGTACCGGGGTAGCGTCATCGCCCGTGTCCGAACGCGAGCCCAACTCCGTCATTTCCGACGCGCCGGCGCGCTTCGACGTCGTCGGGATCGGCAACGCACTCGTCGACGTCATCGCGTATGCCGACGATGACTTCCTCGAGCAGCACGAACTGATCAAAGGGTCGATGACTCTCGTCGAGACCGATCGAGCCGTTCAGCTCTACGGCGCGTTGTCCGGTGCCGTCGAGATGAGTGGAGGGTCTGCGGCAAACACCATGGCTGGCGTCTCGAGCTTCCAGAGTCGCGCTGCCTACATCGGCAAGGTCGACGGCGACGAGCTCGGCGACGTGTTCGGCCACGACATGCGAGCCATCGGCGTCCGCTTCGTCGGTGGCGGTGTCGCCCAAGAGGTACCCACCGGCCGCTGCGTCATCGTCGTCACACCCGACGCGGAGCGCACGATGAACACCTACCTGGGCGTGTCATCGACCCTCGGTGTGCATGACCTCGACGAAGAGGTCATCGCTGACGGATCCGTGCTGTACATGGAGGGGTATCTCTTCGACCGTGAGCCAGCGAAGGCGGCGTTCCGTCGAGCCGCCGAGGTCGCACACGCCAACGGTCGCCTGGTCTCGCTCACGCTGTCCGACTCCTTCTGCGTCGACAGGCACCGCGCTGACTTCCGCGATCTCGTCGCAGGCCACGTCGATCTGCTCTTCGGGAACGACGATGAGATCTGCTCGCTGTACGAGCTCGATTCGTTCGACGACGCGATCGAGGCCCTACGAGGCGAGTGTCGACTCGCAGCCATCACCCGCGGCGCCGACGGATGCGTCGTGGTCACGCCCGACGAAGTCATCAGGGTGCCCGCCGTCGAGGTCGAGCAGGTCGTCGACACGACCGGCGCCGGCGACCTGTTCGCGGCCGGCTTCCTCCACGGGCTCACCTCTGGAGCATCGCTCGCCGACTGTGCCCATTACGGCGCGGTCGCCGCTGCCGAAGTCATCGGCCACGTCGGTCCGCGACCCCTCGTCGAGTTGCATACGCTGCTCGGCGATGCCTGACGACGCCGAAGAGACTCCGTCCCCGCTCGACCCGCTGGCCACCGCGTCGGCGTGGCGCGCCGCCGAGCCCGACGACGACATCCGCGCCGAGCTCGACGCGTTGATCAATGCAGTCGACAACGGCGACAAGTCAGCGCTCGACGACCTCGCGAGTCGGTTCTCCGGACGTCTCCAGTTCGGCACGGCAGGGCTCCGCGCCGAGGTGGCCGCCGGGTCGATGCGCATGAACCGCCTCGTGGTCCGCCAGGCAGCCGCTGGCCTCGGCCGCTGGTTGCTCGCTCAAGAAGCAGCGGGTGAGCTCACCGACGCTGCCGAACGCGGTGTCGTCATCGCTCACGACGCACGTCGCAAGAGCGATCTGTTCGCGATCGACACTGCCCGCGTGCTCGCCGCCATGGGAATCCGATCGATGCTGCACCCGGGTGTGCAGCCGACTCCTGTTCTCGCATGGTCGATCACTGGGCTCGATGCGGCGGCCGGCGTGGTCGTCACCGCATCGCACAACCCGCCCGCCGACAACGGCTACAAGGTCTTCCTGGAGACCGGGTCGCAGATCGTGAGTCCCGTCGATGCCGAGATCGCCACGTGGATCGGCACCTTCGACCCGCTGTCGGTGCCGATCGCCCCGGAGGATCACGAGCTCATCGGTCGCCTGGACTCCTCGTGGCAGGAGGCCTACGTCGCGTCGATCCCCGACGTTCGACTGCGACCCGACGTCGCCGGCGTGACCGTCGCCTACACGGCGATGCACGGCGTCGGTGCCGAGACGATCGAGCAGGCATTCGTCGCCGCCGGCTTCGACGCGCCGGTTGCGGTCGAAGAACAGCATCAACCCGACGGCAGCTTCCCGACGGTCTCGTTCCCCAACCCGGAAGAGCCGGGTGCAATGGATCGACTCATCGAGACAGCACAACGAGCGAACGCGTGGATCGCGCTCGCCAACGATCCCGACGCCGACCGTCTCGGCGTCGCGATCCCCGACGCGAATGGATCGTGGCGGCGGTTGAGCGGTGACGAGATCGGCTGGCTGTTCGCCGATCACATCCTCGCCAACACGTCAGGTGATGACCGGTTGGTCGTCACCACGCTGGTGTCGTCATCGCTCTTGGCCAAGATGGCCGAAGCGGCCGGTGTCCACGCCGAAGAGACCTTCACCGGCTTCAAGTGGATCGGCAAGATCGCGACCGAACGCGCTGCTGTCGGACAGCGGTTCGTGTTCGGCTACGAGCAGGCCCTCGGCTACCTCGTGGCCCAGCGCCCCCTCGACAAGGACGGCATCTCCGCTGCTGTGCTGATGGCCGAGATCGCCGCATGTGCGGCAGCGGACGGCGTCTCACTCCAGGACCGCCTCGACGGAATCGCCGAGCGATTCGGTCGGTACGTCACGAGTGAGCTGTCGGTCCGGATCCCGCCGTCGGTCGGTGCGGAGTGGGTGGCCGCAATCGAGGCCTCGCCCCCGGCTGCAGTCGGCGACGTGCGCGTCGAATCGGTGTCGTCATATCCCGAGGCAAACCTCGTGCGCCTGGTGCTCGAGAACGGTGTGCGATTGCAGGTCCGCCCGAGCGGCACCGAACCGAAGGTCAAGCTCTACGGCGAAGCTGTCGACCTCGACCCCGCTGCCCTGGGCGACCTCCTCGCCGCGCTCGCCGCCACCGCCCCCTCCGCCTGAGGGGCGGGTGACGCCCGGAACTCCCGGCAACACCGTGTCGGAGCGTGGCGTGTCGGAGCGGGTCAGACCCACTCCGACACGCCAGGGCGACGTCGCTGGCCTGCGGCCGCACCGGCACTCTCACGCAACGTCTGATCGAACCTCGAGCGCATCGCGCACCATGGTGAGCGCAGCACCGATCTCCGGGTTGTCGCGGACCCGTCGGCGAGCGCGTGCCAGCGCGCTGCGGCGAGCGCTCGTGCCATGACCGGGGAGACCGCTGCCGGGCGCGATGCCCTCGGCATCGAGCAGGTGAGCGATCGTTCGTCCGGCCCACTGCGCGGGCCGATCGTCATCGACATGGACGGCGATGGCGAGCTCGACGAGTCGAGAGATGTCCGCTTGGCCTGCCTCGGCGGCTGGCGGTAACGCGTCCGTTCCTCGGACGAACGAGTCGAAAGCTGCGCGCTCGCCGAAGTGTCGCAAGACCGTCTCCGTGTCGAGCCAGAGGGGCCGGTGACGGTGCCCGAGGTAGGTCCGATGGCTGGACCATCGGTATTCACCGAGGTCCGCCACGCCGGGGAGGTCGAGAGGGTTGCGGTGGATGTATCGAGCTGCGCAGAGGAGGTAGCTGTCGGAGTCCACTGGAATCGACGTGAAGCGTCCGCGGAACAGCGCACCGTCTCGCCTGTGGCGCTCGTTGATGTGCTCGGTGTAGATCCCGCCGAGGTGCTGCATCGCACGCGACAGGCCGCCGTTCGGGCAATGGAGGAGCAGGTGGTAATGGTTTCCCATCAGGCAGTAGGCGAGGGTGGTGACGGCGAATCTCTCATGGATGTCTCCGAGGAGCCGCCCGAACTCGACCCGGTCTGCATCGTTCAGGAAGACCGTCTGGCGATTGGCGCCGCGGTTCATCACATGGTGGTACCCACCGACTGGATCGATCCTCCGTTGACGTGGCATGTGTCCGATTCTCTGTCAGGGGTACCTCAGAGTCGCACGACCGTGTCGGAGTGGGTCTGACCCGCTCCGACACGTCGGTAGGTTGGGGCGATGTCGACCGCTGATCTGATCCGACGGGCGCCGAAGGCGTTGCTGCACGACCATCTCGATGGTGGCCTTCGGCCCCAGACGGTGATCGAACTCGCCGCGGAGTATGGCTATGACGGGCTGCCGACGACCGACGTCGACGACCTCGGCGCTTGGTTCAACAAGGGCGCCAAACGCAACGACCTCGTGCTCTACCTCGAGACGTTCGCCCACACCGTGGGTGTGATGCAGGACAAGGACGCGATCGAGCGAGTCGCCCACGAGTGCGCTGTCGACCTCGCGGCCGACGGCGTGGTCTACGCCGAAGTGCGCATGGCTCCCGAGCTCTGCACCGAGAAGGGGCTCACGCTCGACGAGGTGATGGAAGCGATTCTCGCCGGATTCCGCTCAGGCGCAGAAGGGACCGATCTCACGATCTACGCGATCTGCTCGGCGATGCGCCAAGCAGCTCGAAGTCGCGAGATCGCCGAGCTCGCCGTCCGGTTCCGCGACCAAGGCGTGGTCGGGTTCGACATCGCCGGTCCTGAA
Organism: Ilumatobacter sp.; assembly: GCA_045107155.1. Taxonomy (GTDB): domain Bacteria; phylum Actinomycetota; class Acidimicrobiia; order Acidimicrobiales; family Ilumatobacteraceae; genus Ilumatobacter_A. The sequence goes on from JBGCFW010000103.1 coordinate 10,419, forward strand.
GCCGGTTTCCCGCCGACCCGCCATCTGGACGCGTTCCAGTACGTGATGCGCGAGAATTTCCACGCGACGATTCATGCAGGTGAGGCGTTCGGACTGCCGTCGATCTGGGAGGCGTTGCAGTTCTGTGGATCGGAACGGCTCGGTCATGGTGTGCGCCTCGTCGACGACATCGAGGTCACCGAGGCCGGTGACGCAACGCTGGGCCAGCTCGCCAGCTACATCCGCGATCGGCGTATCCCACTCGAGGTCTGCCCGACCTCGAACGTGAACACGGGGATCGCACCCGATATCGCCTCCCACCCGATCGGCATGCTGCGTCGTCTTCGCTTCCGCGTCACCATCAACACCGACAACCGGTTGATGAGCGACACGTCGATGAGCGACGAGATGATCGCGTGTTCCGAGGCCTTCGACTGGGGTCTCGACGACCTGCAATGGCTCACCGTCAACGCGGTCAAGTCGGCGTTCGCGCCGTTCCCGGAGCGAATCAAGATCATCGACGGCATCGTGAAGCCCCGCTATGCGGTGCTGAAGGCTGAGCAGCAGCTCGGCGTCTGACAGACTCCGCTCATGGCCGTCGAGACCGTCGTTGTCGATCATCCGCTCGTCCTCGACGCGCTCACCCGCATCCGTGACGTCGAGACACCCAACGCGCTCTTCCGACAGCACCTCGAGCGAATCGGCATGCTGCTGATCGCCGAGGCGACCGTCAGCCTGCCGACTGCGGAGGGAACGGTCACGACACCGCTCACGGAGACCGCAGCGGTACGTCTCGCGGTGCAGCCGGTCATCGTGCCGATCCTGCGCGCCGGGCTCGGATTCCTTCCGCCCGCGCAGTCGCTCCTTCCGAATGCCGACATCGGCTTCATCGGGATCGCTCGCAACGAAGAGACCCACGAACCCGAGCCCTACGTGAACAAGCTGCCCGACGACATCGGTGATCGCCCGGTGATCGTGGTCGATCCGATGCTCGCCACCGGCGGATCGCTGATCCACACGCTCGAACTACTGATCGAGCGCGGTGCCGCCGAACCGCTCACCGTCGTGTGCGCACTGTGTGCACCCGAGGGCATCGCCGCGGTCGAGGCGTCGGGCGTCGACGTCACCTTGTTCACCGCGGCCGTCGACGAGCGACTCAACGAGAACGCCTTCATCGTCCCGGGCCTCGGAGACGCCGGCGACCGTCAATTCGGCGCGCCGGCCTGATCGCGCGCCGGGCTCTCGGACGCAGCCGCTCCTCCGGGCTCCCGACCGCTCAGATGAGCAGGCGAGCAGCCACTCAGTCTTCGACGACGACGGTGGCGGCCATCTCCGGGTGGAGGGTGCAGAACAGGGCGTAGGTGCCGGGCTCATCGAAGGTGAGTTCGAAGTTCGTGCCGGGTGACAGGAGACCTGAGTCGAAGTCGTCGAGGCGAGGATCGTCGAACGATCCGGCTGTGACGGTGTGAGGCACCGCGTCGACGTTGTTGAAGAACAGCGACTGCCCGGGCTCGACCACGAGTTCGCCGCCGTAGGCGAAATCGGTGATGATCGATTGCTCGGCGCCGTCGGGGAAGTCGGAGCCGCGCACGACACGTGCGTCGGCGATCGTGGCGGCATCGGTGATCGGTGCCACGGTCGGGTTCCACATCGAGAACACACCGAGCTGGTTGTCGTGCGCCGGGTCGACCCATGCATGGATCATCCAGCCGAGTGCGGCCGAGAAGTTGCCACCGGCGGCTTGGCATTCGGCCAGTGGAAGGAACGAGTCGCGGCCGGCGGTCGCGCCGCGGCAGAGGTTGTAGTGGATGTGCCAGTTGTCGAGCGGGCCGGCGAAGGTGTCCGGGTGGTCGTTGCCGATCACCTGCGGGGGGATGATGAACGACGTCCCGATGAGCTGCATCGGCTCGCCGTTCCACACGCCGTTCTCGCACTGACCGACGCGACCGTCGGGCATCGTGTCGTCGGCGAGCGCGTAGAGGAGGATCTCCGGGCGGCTCGGGTCGAAGCCGTCGCCGATCCAGGCCAGGTTGTACAGGTGCGTACCCATGTTGGCGGTCTGGATCTGGTCGCTGACGAAGCCGCTCGCGCACGCCGCGTCGATGTCGGTGTGTTCGAGTGCGAACGCGCTCAGCTGATCGAGCTGGCCAACGAGGACTTCCAGCTCGTCCGGTGTCATCCCGAGCTCATCGGGGATGTCGGTGCCCGACGTGTGCAGCTCCTTGAGCTCGAGGTAGGAGCACGGGAGCGCGACGTCCTGGCACCTCACGGTGCCCTCGATCGGTCCTTCGACCAGTGTCGGAACCACGCCTGCGGTGGTCTCCCGGAACACGTAGCGCGAGTAGCCCGGAGCGCCGCCTGCCGCGAACGTGAGGCCATCGGGGAACTGAGCGTCGGCTGCGGCTTGGTCGAAGGACGCCGCCTGCTCGACGTACTCGTTGATCTGCTCGGCAGTGCGGACTGCTCCCGGATCGATCGTCGTGGACGGCTCACCCACCGTGCTGGCCGGTGCCGAGTCTTGCGGTGCCTCGAGGACCGTGGTCGCCGCGTCGGTGGCCGGCGCCGACGACGCTGCGCTCGGCGGAGGCGTCGTCGCGTCGCCACCCGAGCTGCTGCATGCCGTGGCGATGAGCGCTGCTGCCGCTCCCCAGATGATGATCGATCTCCGCACGATGGCCCCCGTCTCGTCGACATCTCGAAGGTATCGCGATCGGAGCGTGCCCGGCCGATCAGAACGGCTGGAGCGCAGCGCCGTGCCGGTCGGCGATGTCGCCGCGCTGACCGGTCGACGATCGCGGCGACGTCAGAGGGACTCGACCAGCCGACGCCGCTGTTCGAGCGGGGCGAACGAGGCCATTGCAGCGTTGGCCGAGAGCTGCTTCCGCTCGATATCGGTGAGCGCGAAGGTGTTCGAGAGCGCGTGGAGCTCGCTCGAAGCCGTCACGCCGCTCATCAGACGGTTGTCGGTGTTGACACCGATGTCGAAACCGGCGCGCAGCATCGCGACCATCGGATGGTCGCCGAACGACTCGACGGCACCGACGTGCACGTGACACGTGGGCGCCATCTCGAGGTGGATCTGATGGTCGTAGACGTGACGGGCGAGTGGGCCGAGCCCGGTCGACACGTCGATCGAGCCGTCGGGAGCGAACGAGATGTCGGCCTGGAGGCGCACGCCATGACCGATCCGGTGGGCGCCGTATTCGAGGGCCTCGGCGATGAGGGGGAGATCGGGCGCCTCGCTCGCGTGGATCGTGATGTTCTGTTGCGTTCGGCGAGCGAAGGCGAGTGCCTCGGCGTGCAGCGACGGTGGGAACCCGGTCTCGGCGCCGGCGAGGTCGAATGCGACGACCTTGTCGTCCCAGGCGCGCATCGAGTCGACGAGTTTGGCGATCTCGAGCGAACGGTCCTCGGTGCGCATCGCACACAGGATCGTGTTGACGCAGATCTCGGAGGAAGCCTCGGCTTCGCCGCGCCGGAATCCGGCGGTGACGGCTTCGACGACCTCGTCGAGTTGCAGACCGTGCTGTTGGTGCTGCTCGGGTGCGAACCGGACCTCGGCGTAGACGACTCCGTCGGCAGCCAGGTCGGCCACGCACTCCGCCGCGATGCGCTCGAGATGGTCGGCGCGCTGCATCACCGCACACGTGTGCTCGAACATCGCGAGCGCTCGGGGAAGGTCCTTCGTGGCCGCTCCGGCATGGAACCAGGCTTCGAGGTCGTCAAGTGTGTCGGCGGGCAGCGTCCAGCCGATCTCGTCGGCCAACTCGAACACCGTGGCGGGCCGGAGCCCGCCATCGAGATGATCGTGGAGCAGGACCTTCGGGAACGCGATGGCCTCGGCCTCGGAGAACGCCACGGGGTCAACCACCCTTGCGATAGATCTGACCGTTGGCTGCGGGCATGCGGAGGCGTTGGCTCATGAACACCAGGACCAGGAGCACCGTCGCGTACGGCATCGCGTTCGGGAGCCAGACCGGTGCGGTGTCGGCGGCGAGCCACCATATGAACGCACCGACCGCCAAGACCCCAGCGATGATCGCGTCGGCCTTCTTCTCACGACGCACCGACACGACGAGGACCGCAACGAGCACGATCGCGACGACGAGCAGCAACGACAGCGTTCCCTCGCCCGTGCGGTCTCGGAGCGCCAACACGAATGGATAGCCGAACAACAGCGAACCGAAGAGCACTCCACCGGGTCGCCAGTTCCCGAAGATCAACGCGGCGAGACCGATGAAGCCTCGGCCGAGGGTCTGACCTTCTCGGTACAACCCGGCCAACTCCATCGCGAGGTAGCCACCCGCCATGCCGGCGAGCGCCCCACTGGTGATCACGCCGATGTACTTGTAGAGGTAGATGTTGACGCCGAGGGTCTCACCGGCTTCGGGACGCTCACCGCAGATGCGGATGCGCAGTCCGAGCCGCGTCTTCCACAGCACGAACCCGGCGATCGGCACGAGTGCGATCGCGAGAATCGTGAAGAGCGAGAGCTGAGTGAACAGTCCCTCGAGGAACCCGGCGAAGTCGGAGACGAAGAAGATGTCGGCATCGTCGATCTCGCCGAGCAGGTTGTAGGTGCGATCCTCGCTTCCTGGCAATCGTCCGCCGACGAGGTACGGGATGTTGACTTTCGGCAAGCCGAGAACTCGCGGTGACTGTGTGATCGAGCCGCCTTCCCACGCGAACGGGAAGCTCGGTGTGCGGCCCTCGTCGAGCGCTTCGGTCGACTTGATCGTCATCTGGTCGGACAAGAAGCGTGTGAGCCCCGGCGCGAGCAGATTGATCGCGACCCCGGAGATGATGTGGTCGACACCGAAGCTCACGGTGGCGATCGCGTGCAGCAACCCGCCGAGGCCGCCGCCGATGGCTCCCCAGATGAGTCCGGCCCAGGGCGAGTCGAAGTTGATCATGCCCCACGCGGCGAACCACGTGCCCATGATCATCATCCCCTCGAGGCCGATGTTGACGATGCCGGCGCGCTCGGAGAAGAGCCCGCCGAGGCCGGCCAGCAGGATCGGGACCGCGAAGCGCAGCATCGCTCCCGAGGTGCCCGGAGCGGTGAGCACGTCGGTGCCGCCGTTGATCGTCTGAACGATCGTGAGCAGCAGGATGCCCATCGCAGCCGCGGTCATCCATCGGATCGCGGTCGGGAGTGCGGCGTATCGGGCGAACAGACCGCTCTTGCGCTCGGCGGCGGCCTGCAGGTCGCCGCCGGGTCGTGGTGAGGTCATGAGATCGGTCACGCCATGACCTCCGTTCCCTCGGCGTCGGTTCTGGGTCGGTCGGTCGCCTCTGCGGCGGATTTCGCCTCATCTCGGGCCTTGATCCGGCTGACGACCTCGTAGGCCACCACGGCGCTGAGCACGATGATGCCCTTCATGATCTCGACGATCTCGGGGGTCGCCGAGCCGGTGATCTGGAGAATGCCCGATGACTGGTTGAGGAAGCCGAACAGCAGTGCGCCGATGGCGATGCCGCCAGCGTTGTTTCGCCCGATGAGGGCGACGGCGATGCCGTTGAAGCCGAGGTTGCGCACGAAACTCTGCGAGTACTGACCCTGGTCGCTGAGCACTTCGAACATGCCGACGAGTCCGGCGACCGCGCCGGAGAGCAGCATCGCGTACATGATCATTCGCTTCGGCGGAACGCCGCCGGCACGCGCAGCGAGCGGGTTGTAGCCGCTCGCGCGGAAGTCGAAGCCGATGCGGGTGCGGTTGATGAACAGGTGGTACGCGATGCCGACGATGATCGCGATGATCAAGACGCCGGTGAGTTCTCGGCCCTTGCCGATCTCGCGCGTGAAGATCTCGAGCACGTTGTTGAGATCGGGCATCCGGCCGGACTCGTCGAGTGGCGTCGTCCCGGAGTTCGTGGTGCTCGAATCGTCCTGGAACTCGACCAGGAGCCACGCGATCACACCGCCGACGGCGATGAAGTTGAGCATGATCGTGGAGATCACCTCGTTGATCCCGCGCGTGACCTTCAGCACGCCGGCGATGCCGGCCCAGCCGGCGCCGACCAGCATCGCGGTGAGCAGGATCACGGACACGTGCAGTGGGCCGGGCAGGTCGACGACGAAGCCCGCCGAACCGACGACGGCTGCGAAGAACGCAGCGAGCAGATACTGGCCTTCGACGCCGATGTTGAACAGGTTCATCCGGAACCCGATCGCCGCAGCGATTCCCGAGATGTAGAGCGGCGTGGCCTCGTTCAGGATGTCGACCATGGTCTCGAGACGACTGGCGTTCTCGATCATGTCCCCGAACGCCGAGATCGGGCTGCTGCCCGCGATGAGCAACACCAGCGATGCGAGCAGCACGGCGAACACCACGGCGGCAACCGGCGCTCCGATGGCGAGGAGCAGGCGGCGCAGGATCGGTTGATTCACGACGGGACCTCCGACGAAGCGTTGGGTTCGGAACCTTCATCGCCGTCGAGCTGTGCGCCGGTCATGTAGGCGCCGAGGACTCGGGGCGTGATCTCGGCCGGGTCGAGCGTCGCGACCAACTTGCCGTGGAACATCACGACGATGGTGTCGGAGAGTCCGATCAACTCGTCGAGGTCGGCCGAGATGAGCAGCGTGGCCAGCCCCTTTGCTCGTGCGGTCCGCATGTGGTCCCACACCGCTGCCTGCGCACCGACGTCGATCCCACGGGTCGGGTGTGACGCGATGAGCAGCTCGGGGTCGGATGTGATCTCCCGGCCGAGAATCAGCTTCTGCTGGTTGCCGCCCGACAACGCCTGCGCGGAGACGTCGACGTTCGGAGTGCGCACGTCGTACCAACCGCGGATCTCCTCGGTGCGGTTGCGAGTGCCCGCACGATCGATCCACATGCCCTTCGCGAAGGGCTCCGTGGTCTGGTGTCCGAGTGCCGTGTTCTCCCACAGGGGGGCGTCGAGCAGCAGGCCTTCGGCGTGGCGATCCTGTGGCACGTAGGCCACACCGGCCTCGCGCCGCTCACGCACGGAACTCTCGGCGAGGTCGACACCGTTCAACGACACGCTGCCGACGTGGGGATGCATGGTGCCGACGATCGCTGACACGAGTTCGTGCTGGCCGTTGCCCTCCACGCCGGCGATTCCGAGGATCTCACCGCGATGGATGCGCAGCGAGACGTCGTCGACGACCGGTCGCTCGTCATCATCGAGCACGGTGAGGCCGTGAACGTCGAGTGCGACCTCGTCGGTGACGGTCGACTCGCTGGTGTCGGGCGTCGGGAGTTCGGAGCCGACCATCAGCTCGGCGAGATCGCCCGCTGTGACGTCGGCCGGGTTGACCGTGGCGATGGTCTTTCCCTGACGGAGCACGGTGATCGAGTCGGCGATCTCCAGCACTTCTTCGAGCTTGTGGTCGAGGAACAGGATCGGCGCGCCGTCAGCCTTGAGGTCGCGCATGTTCCGGAACAGCTCTTCGGCCTCTTGGGGGACGAGCACAGCCGTGGGTTCGTCGAGGATGAGGATCTCGGCGCCTCGGAACAGCACCTTGATGATCTCGACGCGTTGGCGTTCTCCGACCTCGAGGCTTTCGACGAGGTCGTCGGGATCGATCGTGAGACCGTACGACTCGCCGACTTCGGCGAAGTGTTCGCGGGCTTCGGTGAAGTCGATGCGTCCGCCGGACTTGGTGGGCTCGGATCCGAGGATCACGTTCTCGAGCACCGTGAGTTGGTCGGCGAGCATGAAGTGCTGGTGCACCATGCCGATTCCGAGTTCGATGGCTTCACTCGGCGATGACAGCTTCACCTCCGTGCCATCGATCAGCATGCGCCCTTCGTCGGGCGCTTGCATGCCGTAGAGCATCTTCATCAGCGTGGACTTCCCGGCGCCGTTCTCTCCGCAGATCGCGTGGATCTCGCCGCGTTGCACGGTGAGGTTCACGTCGTCGTTGGCGATGACGCCGGGAAAGCGCTTGGTGATGCCGACCAGTTCGATCGCAGCAGTCAACGGGTGTCCCTTCGAGCGGAAGATGGCGGGAAAACGAAACGAGCGGGACCGGGCATGCCGGCCCCGCTCGTCGCAGGTTAGATGAGTCCCGGCTGGTGGCCGGAATTCCTTCGGTTCAGCTGATCAGCTGGGCACAGCCGGCACGGTGATGGTGCCGTCGATGATCTGGGCCTTGAAGTCTTCGAGCTGGTCGACGTACGCATCGACGAAGCCACCCGAGGTCGAGTAGCCGACGCCGTCGACGCTGAGGTCGTACACGGTGTTGCCGGTCTCGAACTCACCGTTGATGACCGACTCGGTCACTTCGTACACGGCGGTGTCGACACGCTTGATCATCGAGGTGAGGATGAACTCCTGCAGCTCGGGGTCGACGGTGTTGTACTGGTCGGAGTCGACGCCGATGGCCCACACCTTCTCACCGGTCGAGTCGCTCTGCTCCTTGGCGGCCTCGAAGAGGCCGGCGCCTGCGCCACCAGCTGCGTGGTAGATCACGTCGGCGCCGTCGGAGTACATGGCGAGTGCGATCTCACGTGCACGGTCCGGTGCGTTGAAGCCATCGAAGTCAGGTGCCGCGGTGATGTACTGCGGGATGATCTCGATGTCGGGGTTCACGGCCTGCGCGCCGGCCTGGAAGCCCGCTTCGAACTTCTCGATCAGACCGAAGCCCGACACACCACCGATGAAGCCGATCGTGTTGGTCTCGCTCTGCAGCGCAGCAGCGGCGCCGACCAGGAACGAGCCCTGCTCCTCAGCGAAGGTCAGGCCGGTGCAGTTGCCGTCGGCGCACAGCGACGCAGGCGGATCGGCTTCGAAGTCGAGCATGGCGTCGTCGATCACGGCGAACAGCGTGTCGGGGTTGTTGGCAGCTGCTTCGACGACGTCGCCGACGAAGAGGAAGCCGACGCCGATCACGAGATCGTTCTCGTCGGCCTGGAGCTGGAGCAGCTCGCCGCGGTTCGAACCATCATCGTTCGGCACGAGGTCGGTGAACGACACGCCGAGTTCGGTCTCGAGGCGCTCGGCGCCAGCGAACGCTGAGTCGTTGAACGACTGGTCGCCGCGGCCACCGATGTCGTAGGTCAGGCCGAGGCTGATGTCGGCGGCGGCGGCATCGTCTGCCGGCTCCTCCTCCATGGCCTCGTCGTCTTCCATGGCTTCGTCGTCTTCCATGGCGTCGTCGTCATCGTCGTGCGACTCCTCTTCCATGGCCTCGTCGTCGTCTTCCATGGCGTCGTCGTCAGCAGCAGCTTCGTCGGTCGACTCTTCTTCGGTACCGGCGTCGTCGTCGGTGGTCGCGTCGTCATCGCTGCCGCAGGCGGCGAGGCCGAGTGCGGCCACGACGCCGAAGCTGAGCATCTTCTTGCTCTTGATCATGTTCTCCCCTGTCTGAGATGTGCCCCGGTGTCCCCGGGTGTCCACGTGGATGCCCCGAATCTAGCCTCCGATGGGCCATCGCGGCCCCGCGTCGTGTATCACGCTCGTGCCCATCGCGTGTCGGGACGGTGTCCGCGATGCCGTCCTGCGGTCCCGAACTGCCCTTATCGTGGTGGGTCATGGCCGAGCGGACGCCTCCCAACGACGCTTCCGCAGCGAAGAAGCGTCCGAACTACGCCCTTCGTCGCGTCGGGGCGCTGGGAGTGTTGGGCGTGATCGGGTACAGCCTCGTCCGCGTCGTCGGGTCGGCGTTCGGTGGTGACGACAACACGTCCGAGGCACTGGTCGTCGTGGGCGACTCGGTCGTCGACACCGAGGCGTCGGGCGACAACGACGTGGTGGACACCGACCCGGTCGACGAGCGCGGCGATGGCTCCGACACCGACAGCGCGTCGATCGACTGTTCGAGCGACGATCAGGGTGAGCTCTGCCAGGAGCTCGGACTCGTCGACGGTGCCACGGTGGACGAAGGATCCGCAGCTCCCGATGGTGATGTCGAGTCCTCCGTCCCGGGCGCGGAATCCGACGACGGCGAATCGGAGTCCGCGGGGCCGCCGACGTCGGCGAATCCCGCGAAGGTGTACATCGTCGGTGACTCCGACGCCGGCACGTTCGGCCCCTACCTGCAGACGTTGTTGGGTGGCACGCTCGTCACCGAGACAGAGCTCAACTACAAGGTCTCGTCCGGACTCGCCCGGCCCGACTTCTTCGATTGGCCCGCCGAACTTCGAACGAAGCTTCCGGAGGTCGACCCGGACATCGTCGTGGTGACGTTCGGCGGCAACGATTCGCAGGGACTCTCGGCGTTCCAGGACGAGCTCGAGTTCGTGATCGGGGATCCTCTGCAGAACGAGGCGGAATGGAGCGAGGAATACCAACGGCGCGCCGGTGAGGTCATGGACATCCTGCTCGAGAACGATCGCCACGTGATCTGGGTCGGGATCCCGAATGACGACAATCCGGAGGTGACCGCCAAGCTCGCGATCCAGGATCGTGCGGCCAAGGCTGCCGCCGCAGAGCGCCCCGAGGTGGTCTTCGTCGACACGTGGGCGAGGTTCTCCGGTCGATCGGGCGGTTGGGCCGAGTTCGTCGTGGACCCGCGTGACAACGTCGGCAAGGACGTGCGCGCCGCCGACGGATTCCATCTCAATCAGAACGGCGCGGAGATCCTCGCGATCGACATCGCGATCGAAGTTCAGAACGAGTTGCGCGAGATGGGTGCCGCCCTCTGACGTCGCGTTCGTCGATCAGGTGACGCGACGCGCCCCGGATCGCGACCTTCGTACGAGCACCACCACGAGCATCACCAGGCCGACGAGGACGGAGATGCCGGCGATCGCGAACGGCAGGGCGATCGCTCCCACGATCGAACCGGCGATGCTGGGACCGATCGCAACGTCGATGTTCGTCTGGACGGCGTACGTGCCGGTCTCCGATGGGCGGAACGTCAGCGCCGCCTGACCGCTCCGGCCACCGAAGGAGTACGTGAGGGATCCGACGTAGATGCGCGTGCGAACTTCGTCGCCGCTCGGGTCGATGATCGTGATCGACGGGAATCGTTCGCCCTCCTCGCCGTAGATCACGAGCGAATCGGTGCTGTCGATCTCGACCGAGCCCGTGCCACGGTTGACTCGCTCGAAACGGTCGACGGTGTCACCGACCCGGAAGATGCCGAGCGCGCCGACGACGATCGCCGCGACGACACCGAGCACCATGACCGCGACGCTGATCCAGATCCACCGCTTCTTCGGACGTGCGTCGCCAGCCATCGCGTCCTGGCTGGGTGGGCCAGGTGGCGCGTGTCCGAGCGGGTGCTGGTATGGCGGCTGCTGGTATGGCGGCGGAGGGGTGGAGCCGACAGGTCGCTGTGATGGAGGTGGTGGCACCGCGTTCACCTCTCGATCATGTCATCGATCGGTGTCGCCGATCGTTGCGATTCGCCGCAGCGGGCTACTGACGCTTCCCTCGCTCTCGGATGCCTTCGCGCCGCTCGGCGACCAGCTCCGGATCGAATCTGGCTCGCCGCCAGGCCCGGCCGTCGCGGGTCTCGATGTCCCAAGCGGCGGTGTCGTCGGTGACCGAGGCATAGGTCGAGCGGATCTGTCGGACGCCGTCCTGTTGATTGCCGGTGATGTCGAGGGCGAGCTGACGGGTGAACGGCATCAGCTCGGCGTGAGGAACCACATGGTTCACGAGCCCGTGGTGGTGAGCTTCCTCGGCCGTGAGGAAGTTGCCCGTGAAGCTCATCTCCCGAGCGCGGCGGACGCCGATGGCCTGGGGGAGCAGGACGGTGAGGCCCCAGCCCGGCATCACGCCGACCCGAGCGTGCGTGTCGCCGAACTTGGCGTGTTCGCTCGCCACGAGGAAGTCGCACGCGAGTGCGTACTCGAGGCCGCCGGTCACGGCCACGCCGTTGATGGCGCCGATGAGTGGCTTCGTGAGCGGGGGGAAGGGCCCGCGAACGTCGTGCTCGTTGTCTCCGCCTCCCGCGCCGCTCCCGTCGAGTAGACCCGAGTCGGCCGACCCGAGTTCGTGGAGATCGAGTCCGGCGGTGAATGCCGGGTCGGCTCCCGTGAGGATGATCACGTCGATGTCATCGTCGTGCTCGGCGCGCCGCATCGCTGCGGGCACCTTGGCGAGCACTTCGCTCGACAACGCGTTGCGCTTCTCGGGGCGGTTGATGGTGATGGTGGCGATTCGCTCGCTCGACTCGAGTACCACCACGTCATCGGAGCCGAACGCACGGTCGGGAAAGTCGTCGATCATCGGCCCATCATGTTGGAACAGGGCGCACCGCCGCGAGGCGAGGCGGCGAATGCGAGTCAACCCTCGTCGGCGGGCAGGAACGAGAAGTCGAAGTCGCCGAGTCGAACCAGAGTCGCGGCGATCCAGCCGCCGAGAGCTCCGAAGTGATCGTCGAGCAGGGTGCTGCGTCCATCGGCGACGGTCTCCTCGGCCAACTCGTAGAGGCCGTCGTAGGTGATCTCGACCGCGTGTTCGGTGTGGAGATCGAGTGGGTCATCTGGATTCGGATGCCCCACCTCGGTGGTGAGGCCGGTGCGGTCGAAGCGGTCATCGCCGACTTCGGGGCTGTGTTCCGGTGTTGCGGCGTAGATCCGGTCGGCGTCGACGGGCACTGCGAGGCGTTGCACGCGCAGCACGATCTCGACCTCGATCGCCGGACGCTGGACGAGTTCGTCGTCGACGTACCAGCGGCGGTACGCAGCCTGACTCCACGCTGGCCACGAGAACGTGATGTGGGCGACGATGCGCGGCGGCTCACCTTCTCCAGGCAATCCGTAGCTCGTCTCCCAGGTGATGTCGCCGAGCAGCACGTCAGACTGGAAATGCTCTTCGAACGGCTGTCGCTCGAGGAACGCCGACTCGAACGCATCGCGCAGCGCGCTGATCGCATCGGTGAAGACATGGTCGAGCATGCGTTGTCGAAGATACCGATCGGGATCCGGCGCCAAGCTGCGCGTTCTCACTCCGCGACTCGGTGGTCGGGCCTCGGCGTCGGTCTGGCATGATCGCTCGATGCCGCACGTGCTGACAGACATTCGCGACGGTGTCGCGACCCTCACGCTCAACAACCCCGATGAACGCAACACGCTCGCCGCGCAGATGGTCGACGAGATACTCGCTGCGATGGACGTTCTCGAGGCGGATGAGTCCGTCGGAGCGCTCGTGGTCACCGGTGCGCCGCCAGCGTTTTGCGCCGGCGCCAACCTCGGCAATCTGTCCGAGGCCACCGGGGACAGCCTCGGTCGGATCTACGAGGGCTTTCTCCGCATCGCCCGAAGCCCGCTTCCGACCGTGGCCGCGGTCAACGGCGCAGCCGTCGGCGCCGGGGCGAACCTCGCGCTGGGGTGCGACGTCCGGCTGATGGCGGATGAGGCTCGGATCGATACACGCTTCCTCGACCTCGGGATTCACCCCGGAGGCGGGCACACGTGGATGTTCCGGCGAATCGCCGGCCCCCAGACGGCGATGGCTGCCGTGGTGTTCGGCCAGATCCTCGACGGACGCGAGGCCGAGCGGGTCGGGTTGGCGTACAAATCGGTTCCGCGAGCAGAGCTGGCCGAGTTCGCCCAGGCCTTCGCCGCTCGTGCGGCGTCGGCCCCGAGAGACCTCGCGATCACCACGAAGGCGACGATTCAGGCGATGGCCGACATCGATGATCATCCCGCTGCGGTGGCCCGCGAGCTCGAGCCGCAGCTCTGGTCAACACAGCAACCGTGGTTCGCCGAACGGATGGCTGCACTCCAGGCGAAGATCGCGGCAAAGAAGCAGAGGTAGCGCCGCACGCTGGGATGATCTCGACGCAGCGTCAGTGGTTCAACACTCTTCGTTGCGACGTGACGCGGTCGAGGACCGCACTCAGTGACGTCACGCGTTCACTCCAAGCGCGCAGAACTGTTACACGGCGTCCACACAACGTGAACACAGGGTGTCGTACTATCGACGCTCACAGGAACCGAAACCACAGCGGCGCGTCACCCTGTCGCCGCAAAGCAGGAGGTCACCAATGAGCCAGCGACATCGCGATACGGATGTGCCGTCGCTTCCCCGGCAGGAACGGAGGGCGCACGCGCACAGCGAACGCCATCGCATCCACGTGGAACTGCAGAAGGCAGCGCAGACCGTGTCAGCGGGCATCGAGCCCGAAGATGTACACGAGCCCGGGCGGGCGTGGAAGCCAGAGCGCAACCACGACGCAGAAGTCGCGAAGAGCAAACTCGCGAAGCGGAACCGAGCCAAGCGTCATTGGAAGACGAAGATGTGGAAGCGGCGAACCCAGCTTCGCAATGCAAAGATCGAAGCGCTGCAGATGACGCGTGAGAACGGAGTCGTCGCCGGCTTCTAGTTCTCCATCGAACGAACCGTCACGACGCCGTCGTGGCTCGAGCTTCGGCCCGAGCTGCGGCGGCGTCGTGGTATTCGGCGATCCGTCGCATCTTGAGTCCTTCGTAGCCGCGGATTCCCATCGGCAGCGCCAACGCTGCGAGCACATCGGCCCGAGCGGCGGGGTGCTGGCCGAGATGCCGCAACTCGGCGTCCAGGAAGTCGACGTACTCGGGCACGAGCGCCTGTTCCGCCCGGCGCATCTCGCTCCGCCCGAACGGGTCGAGCTTCGTGCCGCGCAGCCGCTTTCCCGCTGCGAGCGTGGCCATCATCGGGCGACCGATCCGCGCGTCGATCCCGAGCTTGCGGTCCATGCCGAGTGCTTTGAGCATCGGCGGGTGCAGCCGCCAGGTGACCTTTGCGCCCACGCCCCCGACTGCCTCGGCAGGCGCCTGGCCGGCGTCAGGGAGCAGCAGCAGTCGGGCGACCTCGTACTCGTCCTTGTACGCCATGAGTTTGTGGAGCGATCGCGCCGCGGTCTCGGTCAGTTCGTCATCGTGCTCGGCGGCGACACGCTCGACGTGGTCGAGGAAGCTCCTCGCGTACTTCGCGTTCTGGTAGCCGACCAGATCGGCGGCCAGCATCTCGACCACGTCTCGGATCTCGGCCGTCGTTGCCAACGCGTCGACACGGCGACGCAGTTTCGGTGATAGCTCGTCGACGGTGATCTCGGGTGTCGCGGCGAGAGACGCCGACGCGGCGAGCTGCTCCACGCGATCGGCATCGGCCGCCCAGCTCCGGCCCCACCGGAATGCGGCAACGTTGGCATCGACGGCGACACCGTTCAGACCGATCGCTCTTTCGATTGCTTCTGGTGCGAACGGGAGCGCCCCGAACTGCACGGCTGCGCCGATCACGAACGTGTTCGCCGTGGTCGCGTTCCCGAGCAACGCTTCGGTGATGGCGCCTGCGTCGGCGAGTCGTGTGGCGTCGGCGTCGGTCGATGTGGCGAGCCGTTCCCGCAGGTCCTCGAGCGTCGGGAGCGTGCGGTCGGCATGGCCGATCATCGAGCCGGTCGGCGTCGCGGTCGATGATCCGACCACCACCGTGTGATCGGTGCGGCAGGCAGCGAGGTTGCGCTCGGTCGCAGCAGCGAGCAGGTCGAACGCCACGAGCGCGTCGGCGGTCGCATCGCCGAGAAGGTTCGACGTCGGAGCGTCACCACGCCGGAAGCGGATGTCGCTCACGACCGGCCCAGCCTTCTGCGAGAGGCCGGTCTGGTCGAGGCCGCGAGTGTCCCAGCCGTCGAGCATCGCCGCGGTCGCGATGATCTGCGCGGCAGTCACGACGCCAGTGCCGCCGACGCCCGCGATCCGCAGATCGAGTGAGTCGGCCGGCACACGGAGTTCGGGCGCAGGGAGGTCGCTGGGCGCTGCATCGAGCGGGTTCGTCGAACCCGGCACCACAGCGCTGCCCGAGGCGTCCTCGGCTGGCTCGACGGTCATGAAGCTCGGGCAGTCGCCGTGGAGGCACGACATGTCGAGGTTGCACGTGGTCTGATCGATCGTGGTCTTGACGCCGAGCGGCGTGTCGACGGCCTGCACCGACAGGCAGTTGCTGACCTCGCCGCAATCGCCGCACGCCTCGCAGATCCGATGATTGATCACCACTCGACTGGTGGGCGTGGCCATCTTGCCCCGCTTGCGGAGCCGCCGAGCTTGCGCGGCACACGCCTGGTCGTGGATCAACACGGTGACGCCATCGACCTCGGCGAGCTGCTCCTGCGCCTCGACGATGTGGATGCGATCCAACACCTTCACGGTGCCCGCCTCATCGCTCGGCATGTCGACGCCGCGGTACTTCTCGGTGTCGTCGGTGGTGACGATCACACGCTTCACGCCGTGGTCGATGAGGACGTCAGCGATCTCGGGGACGCCCAGTTGGCCGACCGGGTCCTGCCCGCCGGTCATGGCGACGGTGCCGTTGAACAGCAGCTTGTAGGTGATCCGCTGTTCGGCTGCGATCGCCGCCTGCACGGCGAGCTGCCCCGAGTGGAAGAACGTGCCGTCGCCGAGGTTCTGGATGAAGTGCTCGCGCTCGACGAACGGTGACATGCCGATCCACTGAGCGCCTTCGCCGCCCATCTGTGTGATGCCGGTGATGTTGCCCACACGCTCGGGTTCCATGATCATCGCCATCGTGTGGCACCCGACGCCTGCGCCGATCGCGACGTCGCCCTCAGGCACCTTCGTGCCCCAGTTGTGCGGACAACCCGAGCAGAAGTACGGCGCCCGCTCGACACTGAGCGGGATCAGCTGCTTCTCGCGGATCGCCGGCGGCGGCGGGGCGAGGCGCTCCCCGAGCGTCGGTTCGAGCACGCGCCGAACCGCAGGGGTGATCGTGTCGGCGTAGAGCGGCCCGTAGTTCGGGATCAGCACCTGATCGTCACGGTCTCGCTTGCCGACGACGTAGGGGCTGTCGGCCATGCCGTAGAGCGCATCCTTGACGTAGAGCTCGAGTGTCGGGTCCTTCTCCTCGACCACGAACACGTTCCGGAGCCCAGCAGCGAACTCTCGTGTGATGCCGCGCTCGAACGGGATCGGCACCCGAAGCTCGAGCAGTCGGATCCCCGCCGCTCGCAACGCGTCGTCGGACTCGATGCCGAGGCGTCGCAGCGCTTCGCGGAGCTCGTGGAACGTATGGCCGGTGGCGACCAGGCCCATCCACGCATCGGTCGACGTGTCGCCGTGGATGCGATTGAGCGGATTCGCTTCGAGGTAGCGGCGAGCTCGTTCCATCCGTGTGGTGCGGATGTCGAGCTCGATGTCCATGTTGTGCGGCGGGAGCAGCGTCATGTCGACGGTGTGATGGTCGGCCACGCCCTCGATGCGCATGTCGGGCACGACGAGGTCGGTGCGGAAGGTGTCGAGCTCGACCGTGCCGGAGCCGTCGGCGACGGGTGACACGATCTTCATCGCCGTCCAGAGTCCGGTGAGGCGACTCATCGCGACGGCGTGACGACCCAGCTCCACGACGTCTGACACGTCGCCGGGGTAGAAGCAGGGGAGGTGAAGGTCGAGGAGCGCGAGATCGGAGCTCGACGGGACGACCGAACTCTTCGCGCCGGGATCGTCACCGACGAGCACGACGGCGCCGCCGTGGCGCGATGCGCCGCCGAACACGCCGTGGCGGAGGGCGTCGCAGGCGCGGTCCAGCCCTTGGGCTTTGCCGTACCACAGCCCGAGCACACCGTCGTACTTCTTGTCGGCCTGTTCGCCGGCCAGCTGAGTGCCGACGATCGTGGTGGCGGCCAACTCTTCGTTCACGGCGGGCTGCACGACGAAG
The DNA here is from genome assembly GCA_045107155.1 of Ilumatobacter sp. Lineage (GTDB taxonomy): Bacteria > Actinomycetota > Acidimicrobiia > Acidimicrobiales > Ilumatobacteraceae > Ilumatobacter_A. Next base: position 27,969 of record JBGCFW010000103.1, read on the forward strand.
GGGAGCTCGGGTGACACCGAGGCTGCGTGGGCGAAGTCGCCATCGATGCCCCCCAGCGGTGAACCGGGGTAGCCCGATGCGAGCGCTGCAGTGTTCAACCCAGCGGCGCGGTCGGCGCGGAGCTGTTCGAGCGGGAGCCTTGCCAGGGCCTGAACGCCGGTCATGAAGACGCGTCCTTCGTCAGCCAGGTAGCGATCGAGCAGTCGATACTCGGACTCGCCGGAGGAGCTCGTGGTGGTGTCGTCGTCGAGCGTGGTCATGTTCGATTCCCCGATTCGGTGCCGTGTTCCGCTCGCCTCATGGTTGCATCTCTGCGGCATCTGCTCAACCGATCCGTTGATGATTCTGCTATCGATGTCACATGCCGAAGATTGATCGGAAGAACCTCGAGATCTTGCGGGAGCTCCAGTCGGATGCGCGGGTCTCGAATCGCGCCATCGCCGAGAAGATCGACATGTCGCCCTCCTCCACGTTGGAGCGCACTCGAGAACTCGAGCGGTCGGGCGTGGTCAGCGGCTACCACGCGGACGTCGACCTGCGGGCACTGGGTCGCGAGATCGAAGCGTTGGTGTCGGTGCGGGTCTCACCGAAGAATCGCGAGCGGGTGGACGCTGTGGTCGGCGCGATCTGGGAGCTACCGGAGACGATCGCGGTCTCGCTGCTGTCGGGTGAGATCGATCTGATCGTGCACGTCGCTGTCGCTTCGACCGATCACCTTCGCGACGTCGTCGTCGATCGCATCGCGTCGATTCCGGGTGTTGTCGACGAACGAACGAGCTTGCTCTTCGAGCATCGCCGCAAGCGCGTCATCGATCCGCTGCGCTGATCGTTTCAGCATGACGCAGCGCGAACTGATCGCCTTGACGTCGTCAGCTACCCAGCCACTCGCGCTCGATGCCGCGGCGGCGTTCGTGCCACTCCTCGCTCGTCATCGCGTATCGGACGTGGTCCTCCCACGTACCGTTGATCTCGAGGTAGCGCTGCGCGATCCCTTCCTCACGAATCGCCAGCTTCTCCATGATCCGTCGGCTACGACGGTTTCGCGGCACGATGCAGATCTCGACGCGATGCAGTCCGAGTTGCTCGAACGCGAACCGGATCACGAGCGCGACGCCTTCGACCGTGTAGCCGTTGCCGGCATGGCGCTGGTCGATCCAGTACCCGACCGTGCACGACTGCATCGCACCGCGGACGACGTTGTTCAGATTCACCTCGCCGACCACGTGGCCGTCGATGAACACGCCGAACTGGTAGGCGATCCCGGTTGCTCGGTCGCGGTCGCGTTGGAGGCACCGCGAGGCGAACGCCGATTTGTCGACGGTCGGGTCGGGCTGATGCGGGATGCGACTCGGCTCCCACGTGGTCAACCACACCTCATTGTGAGCCCGCACCTCGCTCCACGCACGAAAGTCGTTGACGGCGAGCGGTCGCATCATCAACCGAGGACCATAGAGATGGACCGGGGCCGGTGTCCGGGACGGATGACGAAGCGCCACGTCAGTGCTCCGAATCCGCGATGCCGACTGCGGCGAGCTCGAGCCGGCGCATCACGGCGAGAACACAACAGAGTGCGCCGATGACCGTTCGAGCGGCGTCGTCGGGCAGCCCGGGATTGTGAATCCGCTCGGCGACCGGTTCGGCGACGAGGGTACGGAACACCTCGTCGGCGGCGGGTCGATGGAGGCGATAGCCGGCGGGAACGTCGTCGACGCCGAGCTCGACCCGAGCCACGACGCTCGCATGTCGGCCGACGATCACCACATCGGGTGCCGCGAGGACCATCGGCGACTCGCGCACGACGTCGTCCAGGTGATCGATGACGATCCCGAGCGCGTTGGTCAGCTGTTCGGGCGCAGGCCGGTCGGCCCCGTCCAACTCGCGTTCGTCGAGTGACACCGGCCCGACCGGGATGGTCCAGTGGCCGCCGCCGACGATGTCGAGGTCGATCTGCCGATCAGCGACAGCGACGAGGAGGGTCCCGGGAGTCACGACTGATGCTCCGACGAGACGGACGAACCAGCCGTGGCTGGGGCGCCCGCTGTTCCGGCCGGGACGCGGGCGAGGGTCCACTCGCCGATCTCGTCAGCACCGGTTGCCAGCGCATGCGCGACGTGAGCATGCAGGCACTTCACGCCACGGCGGGTTCCTCCGACGCCACCCGAAGGGCGAGGGCCGACGTGCTCGTCGGCGATGGCTGCGTCGCGCTCGATCTGATAGCGGCGGTGGATCGCACTGATCACCTCGTCACCTAGTTCGGCCTCGACCTCGTCGACCGCACCGTCGGACTCGATGCGACTGACGGCCTTCACGAGCTCCGCACCGACGAGGTAGTAGCGAGTGGGCATCGGTGTGCCGTCATCAAGAAACGGGTCGTTGCGAACGACGACCGGGTCGCCGGTGTGGTCTCGGACCACGACACAGAAGCGTCCTCGAGGCTGTCGTCCGAGGAGCTCGGCCACGCGCTCGATGTCGGCGTTCGACGCCGGTGGGAAGTCGTGGTTCGTCATCCGCTCCGGCGACGGAGGAAGAACAGCAGCACGAGGAGCGCTGCAACCACGGGGGCGGCGCGCTTGACGATCGAGCTGCCGCTCACGTCCATCAGGTCGATGGGCTCTGCTGCTGGGCCGTTGATCTTGCGCACCTTCGAATCGTCGGCCGAGGACGTCTCGTCGGCGGTGGCCTCAGCGTCGGCGACGGCCTCGGTGGCGGCCTCCGGCTCGCTCGACTCGCCGTCCTCGTCGATCATCGTGTTCAGGTTGGCCGAGAACTGATCGATCAGCTTCGAACTCACGTCGCCGAGGATCCCGCGGCCGAATTGAGCGACCTTGCCGGTGATGTGAAGGTCCGTGGTGACGGTGCACTTGGTGCTGGTGGGCGAAAGCGCCTCGGCGTGCGCCGAGATGTCGGCCGACGCGTTGCCGCGACCGCCCGTGTCTCGGCCTTTGCCTTTGATGACAGCGCGATAGTTCTCGTCGTCACGCTCGATGAAGTGGGCATCACCCTTGAACTGCGTCGAGATCGCGCCCAACTTGACCTTCACGACGCCGCGGTAGACCTCGCCTCGCTCCGGGTCCTGCGCAACCTCCTGGAGTTCCGCGCCGGGCAGGCACGGAGCGATCTTCTCGACGTCGGTGATGATCTGCCACGCCTCGTCGATCGGTCGGTTGACCGTGAATTCATTGATCAGCTGCTCTGCCATCGTCGGAGATCCTCTTCGGTGTCGATGTCGTCGGGTGAACCCGAGCACGGTACTTCAACTACGAGGTCCGGACGAAGCGACATGAGCGCACGGGCGCCGCGATCGCCGGTTCGCGGGATGAGATGCCAGATCGAGCGGGCCATCGCGACAGGGTTTGCACGGCGTCCGGCGTAGGTCGCGACGGCGATCGGGTGTTCGTCGGTCAGGGCCTCGCCGACCGCTTGCCATGCGGAGGACTCGATTCCGGGCTGGTCTCCGAGCCCGATCGCCACTTGGCGCGCACCCAGACGCTCGGCGGCGAGCAGGCCAGCAGCGACGGAGGTCGCCTGGCCATCTGCCCACCGGTCGTTGTGGACGACCTCGATCACCGCGTCGTCGAGGTGCGCTCGGTCGAGCTCGAGGTCCCGACCAGTCATCCGGCCGGTGACCACGAGCAGGACGTCGAACGATGCCTCGCTCGCTGCGGCGAGCGAGCGGGACATCACGGTTTCAGCTGGCCGCGTCTCGGACGCGGGGAGCAGCCCGAGGAGCTTGTGACGGTCCCCGTCGAAACGGCTCCCGCCGCCGGCGGCGAGCAGCACGCCGACCTTGCCGGTGGCGGCATGGTCGCTCATGGTCCCAGTGTTCCATGCTTGCCCCGCTCGCCGCTGTTCGGGGTCAGCGGTAGTTCGAGACCATCTGGTTGAGGTCGACCGCCATCCGTGCAAGCTCGTCGGCGGACATGCGGGTCTCGTCGGTTGACTGGCGGGTGATCTCGGCGGCCGATGCCACGTCACCGATCGAGGTGGCGATATCGTTGGTTCCGAGAGCGGCTTCCTCGACGGATCGTCCGATCTCGTTGGTGGTCGCCGACTGCTCCTCGACTGCAGCGGCGATCGTTGCCGAGATCTCGCTGATCCGCTCGATCGTCTCGCTGATCTGCTCGTTCGCGCTCACTGCGTCGTTGGTGTCGCTCTGGATGCCCTTGATTCGTTCGGAGATCTGCTCGGTGGCGGCAGCGGTCTGATCGGCGAGTTCCATCACTTCGTTCGCCACCACGGCGAAGCCCTTTCCTGCTTCACCGGCGCGAGCGGCTTCGATGGTCGCGTTGAGCGCGAGTAGGTTCGTCTGTTCGGCGATCGAGTCGATCACCTTGATGACGTCGCCGATCTCGGCCGAGCTCTTGCCGAGCTTCGCGACCGTTTCGGAGCTGTGCTTCGCGACGCCCACCGCGTCGTTGGCGACGTGGCTCGCTTCGGCGGCGCTGGTCGCCACCTCGCTGATCGAGGCATTCATCTGCTCGATCGCAGCGGCCACGGTTCCAACAGATGCCGACACTTGGCTGCCCGTCGCGGATGCGGAGGTGGCCTCGCTGCTGGTTCGCTCAGCGCTCGTGCCCATCGACGTCGAGACGGCGGTGAGTTCTTCCGCTGCGCCGGCGAGCTGCTGCGCCGAGCCCTTGAGCTGCTCCACCATGTCCTGGATCGACGAGACCATCGTTCCGAAGGACTCGCCCAGCTCGCCAGGGAGCCTGTCGTCGAGCACGGTCGAGGTGACGTGACCGGATGCGATCGTCTTGCTCTGGTTGCCGAGCAGGCTGACCATTCCCGACAGTTCGTTGTAGGACATTGCGAGATCACCGATCTCATCGTTCGGGATTCGGTCGACGGCGTCGACCTTGACGTCGCCAGCCGCCATTCGCCGCAGGAGCTCCGAAATATGACGCAGCGGCGCAGCGATCGCTCGGGTCAGGTAGGTGGCGGCCGCGAGTCCGACGAGGATCGCACCGAGCGCACCGAAGATGTTGAGCGTTCGCGTCGACGCGACCGAGTTCTGCGTGGCCTGCGTGTATCCGTCCAACGCGTCGGACTCCGACTGGGTGATCTCATCGATGATCACGCGGCTGTCCTTGAGCGCCTTCGCCACCGTGCCCTCTGCGACGGCAGTCTCGGCAGCGCCGACGCCCTCGGTGCGCCGGACCGTGACGATCCGCTCTGCGTCGGCGAGCATGGTGTCGACGACGGGTGTGAGTGCGTCCCACCGCGCCGTCTGCGCGGGGTCGTCGGCGGTGATCGCACGTCCGTGCGTCAGCGCTTCGTCGAGTGTCTCGAGACCTTCCTCGTACGGCTCGAGGAACTCATCGGCTCCGGTCGCGGCGAAGCCGAATACACCCGCTTCGATCTCGTAGAGAGACGTCACGACGTGGTCGACGTCGGCGAGCACCTCGAAGCTGTGCGAAGCGTTCTCGGAGTTCTGCGAGATGTCGTTGACGTTGCGTACCGAAAGTGCTCCGACAAGCGCGAAAACGGTGAGCACGGTCAAGAGCGACAGCCCGAGCTTGACCGCGAGGGTGATCCGGAATCGTCCACCTGATCGGGGCTGGTCCTGCTGATCGTTGTGTTCAGGTTGGTCGTTCTGGCTGCGCATCTCGCGGTGATCCCTTCGGTCATGGCGGACTCGAGGCCCGTCGAGGGTTTGGTCACCCTCGCTGTCTCATGGTCCGCCAAACGTCCTCGTAGTCCAGGGGGTCAGTGCAAACGTCAGAAAGGTGACGATGAAAGTGGCGGGCTGTTTGTCTCATCGGAGGGCGGTGCCGCGAAGAAACATCTCGCTTGCGTGTCAAGTATTGCGATCAGGTGACGATAGAGTTGCCACTCGCTACGACGAAAGCCGGTTTCGACACCGGATGACTCACGCCGATGTCTCGTCGTCGCCCTCCGATCACATGACTCACTCTCTCAACACGTTGCTGCGTCGTTCGCTGCACGTCGGACTGGTCGCCGCTGCGTCATTCGGCGCGGCGTGCGTCGTCGGCCACGGCACGGTCGCTGCGAGCGAGGCCGAGCTGCCGGTCAACGCTCTCGCTCCGGAGATCACGGCATCGGCCGACGCCGCTGTCGCTGCTCTCATCGCCTTCGAGGCGACCGGCGACCCCGCCGACGAGCGATTGCTCGCGTTCCACCGCGCCACAACAGCTCGATACACCGCTCAACAACTCGGCTACGACGAACTCGCGATGATCGATGCGTGGAGCACCACCACGCTCGACCATCAGCGCGCCGTCCTCGGAGCGCTCACGCAGGTCGGTGTTCCCTACCGCACGAATACGAGCATCGAAGGAGAAGGATTCGACTGCTCCGGCCTCACCTACTACGCCTGGGCCGGCGCCGGTCTGGAGCTCTACCGCCAGAGCGGCTCTCAGATCTCCGAATCGAAGCGACTCGACCGCGAGGAGGCCAAGGCTGGCGACCTCGTGCACTACCCGGGCCACGTGATGCTGTACCTGGGCGTCGACGACGCGGTCGTCCACTCGGTCAACACCGGGCGCACGGTCGAAGTGGACACGATGACCCGCTCGAATGTGTCGTTCGGCGACCCGACCATCTCCGACTGATCACAGCCCTTCCGGCTGCGGCTTCAGGAGTGGATCGGACCGCTCGCGTCAGTGAGACGCGGAACGTCCTTGCCCGTGCGGGTCGCGATGATCTCGGCGCAGATGCTCACGGCGGTCTCCTCCGGCGTGCGAGCCCCGAGGTCGAGCCCGATCGGTGACATCAACCGAGCGAGCCCCGTCGCGTCGACGCCGGCGTCCCGGAGCCGCTCGGTTCGCTTGTCGTGCGTCTTCCTGCTGCCCATCACGCCGATGTATCCGACCCGAGTCGCGAGCGCGCCTTGGACGGCAGGCACGTCGAACTTGGGGTCGTGGGTCAAGATGCACACCGCATCGCGCGGTCCGAGTTCGGCACCGAGTTCGGCGAAGAACGGGCTCGGCCAGGTGACACGTACGGCATCGGCCATCGGGAACCGCCGCTTCGTGGCGAACACCTCGCGGGCATCGCACACGGTGACGCGGTATCCGAGCACCTTCGCAACTCGAGCGAGCGCTGCCGTGAAGTCGACGGCGCCGAAGATCCACATCTGCGGAGGTGGGGCGTGGGACTCGACGAAGACTCGGATCGTCGGTTGGTCGACGAGATCCTCGGGGGTCGTCTGACCCTCGGGCCCGTAGGAGCGAACGCCGGAACGTGCGGCCTCGAGTTCGGCGATGGCGTCCCGGGTCACCACGCGATCGAGCTCGGTATGGCCAAGCGAGCCGAGCGGAGCTGCGCCGTCGGTCGTCACGAGCAACTTGGCGCCGGTCGAGATCGACCCACTCGCTCCTTCGATGACGGTGGCCAACGCAACGGGCTCTTCGGCGTGGAGCAGCTGTCGGTAGCGGTCGAAGACCGGCGAGTCGCTCACCAGGCGAGTTCCTCGATGAACAGGTGGATCGTTCCGCCACAGGTGAGGCCCACCGCGAAGGCTTCGTCATCGGAGTAGCCGAAGGTGACGACGCGTGGCGAGGAGGTTCCTTCGAGGATCGACAGCGCTTCGCCCACCACAGCGCCTTCGACGCATCCACCGCTCACGCTGCCGGCGACTTCCCCGGAGGCGGTGACGGCCATCGCGGCGCCCGGAAGTCGAGGGCCTGACCCCTCGATGTCGACCACGCGTGCGACGGCGATCCGTTCGCCGGCGGAGCGCCACCGGTCGATGTCGTTCAACAGTTCTCTCATCGTTCCTCCAGTGTGTCGTGAAGCCTGCTCGTCGGCGACCGGTTCGGTCGAGCCGAGCGGGCGTCGAGATCGGTCATCGACCGATCTCGGTGCACAGTTCCTCCATCGCGGCGATGGAATGCCCCTCCACGAATGCGTCGAGGTGGGGGAGCGCTGCTGCCATGCCGCGTGCGAGTGGCGCGTACCCGGGGGTGACCTTGAGCGGGTTGACCCAGATGAGGCGATGCGTGACTCGATGCAATCGCTCCATCTGTTCGGCCAACTCATCGGGGTCACCTCGGTCCCATCCGTCCGAGAGGATCACCACGATCGAATTCCGCGCCATGCCGCGGACGCCCCACTCGTCGTTGAACGATCGAAGGCCGTCGCCGAGGCGGGTCCCGCCGCTCCAATCGATCACGCGGCGCGACGCCGCAGCGAGAGCCAGGTCGGGGTCGCGGCTGTCGAGTTCTCGGGTGATGCGGGTGAGCCGGGTCCCGAGCGCAAACGCCTCGACTTTCTGGCGACCCGCGACGGCTGCGTGGACGAACCGGAGCAGGGCGCGTGCGTACGGCTCCATCGAACCACTCACATCGAGCAGGAGAACGAGTCGTCGAAGTCGTGTCCGCGGGGCGCGGAAGTGTCGTTCGATCGGCTCACCGCCCGACCGGATCGCGGCCTGCATCGTCCGGCGGATGTCGGGTTTCGGCGTTTGGCGCCGGGCGGGGCCGAGTCGCAGCGATGAACGGGGCGACCCGACCAGTTTGAGCGACGACATCAGCGCCTGTGCGTGCGCAAGTTCTTCATGGTCGTAGTCGGCGAAGTCCTTGTGGCGCAGAACCTCCGTGGTCGAGAACCGGAGCTCGATCGTGGGCTCGTCGCTGGCGTCGGCCGATTGTGGCCCATCGTCACCATCGCCGTCGTCGGCATCGACGGCAATGGTGATCGACAGGGGATCGGCCTCGTCGGCGTTCTCGCTACCTCGCCGGTCTTCGAAGAACACGGCGAACGCGCGGTCATAGACCTCGATGTCCTCCGGGCGACGAATCAGCGTTGCCCGGCCTGCCCAGTACGCAGCGCCGCGATCTTCGAGGCCGAGCTCGCACAGCGCCTCGGAGAACGCGTGGGTCGAACTCGTCGGCACCGCGACGCCTGCACCGCGGAGCAGGCGCGTGAACGACACGGCGATGCGCGCCGGTCCACTCTTGAAAGGTGGCGCATCGGGGTGGGGCGAAGGAGGCGCCCAGTTCACGCAGAGATCACCCGTGCAGCAACCCCTTCTCGAACGCCTGCTTGACGACATCAGCGACGCCGTGCTGCTCGACTCGCTGATGGTCTTCGCGGTATTTGAGCACGGTGCCGAGCGTGTTCCGTACGACGGCGTCGTCGAGTTCGGCGGCACCGAGTCTGCCGAGCGCGCTGGCCCAGTCGATGGTCTCGGCGACGCCGGGCGGTTTGTACAGGTCGAGCGAGCGCAGCGCTTCCACTGCGGCCGCCACCTGGCGGGCGAGTCGATCGTCGACACCCGGGACTCGGAGCTTGACGATCGCGACTTCCCGATCGAAGCCCGGATGTTCGACCCAGTGGTACAGGCAGCGTCGCTTCAAGGCGTCGTGGACGTCGCGCGTTCGATTCGAGGTGAGCACTACCAGCGGAGGTCGCTCAGCCCGGAACACTCCGACTTCGGGGACGGTCACCTGGTGATCGGAGAGCACTTCGAGGAGGTAGGCCTCGAACTCGTCGTCGGCGCGGTCGATCTCGTCGATCAGGAGGACCGGTGGGGGCCCATCGGTGGGCGAGATCGCGCGAAGGAGTGCCCGCTTGACGAGGAAGCGTTCGCCATAGAGCTGCGACTCCAGGTCGTCGGCGGACATCGTTCGCGACTCGCCCGTGGCCTCCGCTGCTCGGACATGGAGGAGCTGGCGCGAGTAATCCCAGTCGTACACGGCCTGGGCGACGTCGATGCCTTCGTAGCATTGCAGGCGGATGAGTTCGCCACCGGTGACTCCTGCGAGCGCCTTGGCCAGCTCGGTCTTGCCGACGCCGGCCTCACCTTCCAGCAACAGAGGTCGCTCGAGTGTCATCGCGAGGAAGGCCGAGGTCGCGATGCCCTCGTCAGGCAGGTAGCCCTGCTCGGACAGGGCGCGGCTCACATCGCTCGGCGTCACGGCGCCGACTGTAGCCACCGGCCGGCTCGACGCCGATCCGAGCGCAAGACCGGTCAGTTCTCGCCGGGCGCCGATGTCTGCTGCGATGTCGGCTCCGGACCGGCGAGGCGGATGTCGATGATCTGCTCGACGACGTTGTACGGCCAGCCGTCGGGAAGATCTGTCGGCAGTGGGGGGAGCGGCAGGATGGAGGCGCGCTCTTCGCCGACTTCGACGTAACCATATTCCTCACGTGCAGCTTCACGGATGCCGTCAGGTGTCTCGAGTCGGACCACTTCGGCCGCGAGTTCGTTGTTGACGCGCTGCAGTTCGGTCAGCTGTGCCTGGCGTTGGACGAGGTCATCGCCCTGCTCGCGCCAGGTGCCGATCGGGAGCACGAACACGGCGATTCCTGCGGCGGCCACGATGGCCATCGCGAACAACGCAGCGAACATCGCCAGACGGGGGCGACGTGAGAGTCGCTTGTCGATCGGGATCGGCCGGGTGAAGTCGCCGAGCCGAGACCGCCCCTCATCTGACGCCGCGGACGAGGGCCGAGGGATCGAGGTGGTCTTCGAGCGCGGCACGAACGACAGTCTGGCAGCCAGCGGAGGTGTTCGAGCGGCATCGGTGCAATCAACCTGCAGTCGAGATCGATGGTCGCGAAACCCGAGCGTCGTCGAACGCCGGGAGCGTCATGACTCGGCGAGCGCTGCACGGCGACGCTGTCCCGCCCCGGCCCGGAACTCAGCGCATCGGGGCCAGCGCCGACGAGCCGCGGTACGCGGCCTGGTCACCGAGCTGCGCTTCGATGCGGAGCAGCTGGTTGTACTTGGCGACCCGGTCGGAGCGGCACGGCGCGCCGGTCTTGATCTGTCCGCAGTTCGTACCCACGGCGAGGTCGGCGATGGTGGCGTCCTCGGTCTCGCCCGAACGGTGACTCATGACCGCCGTGTAGCCGTGGCGTGTCGCGAGCTGCACGGTGTCGAGGGTTTCGGTGAGCGAGCCGATCTGGTTGACCTTGATCAGGATCGAATTGGCGACGTCGGAGTCGATGCCCTGCTGGAGGCGCACCGAGTTCGTGACGAACAGGTCGTCACCGACCAGCTGCGTCTTGTCACCGACCGACGCGGTGAGCTTCGCCCACCCGTCCCAGTCGTTCTCGTCCATCGCGTCCTCCAGCGAGACGATCGGGTACTTGCCGACCATCTCGGTCCAGTAGCCGGCCATTTCGTCAGGTGACAGGACCTTGCCCTCGTGCGTGAGGTGATACGCGCCGTTCTCGAAGATCTCCGACACCGCTGGGTCGAGTGCGATCGAGATGTCTTCGCCGGGCGTGAACCCGGCCTTCTCGATGGCTTCGAGCAGCGTGGTGATCGCTTCTTCGTTCGACGACAGGTTCGGCGCGAAGCCTCCCTCGTCGCCGACGGCGGTCGACAGTCCGCGATCGGCCAGCACCTTCTTGAGGACGTGATACGTCTCGGTTCCCCAGCGGAGCGCCTCGGAGAACGACGGTGCGCCGACGGGCATCACCATGAACTCCTGGAAGTCGATCGAGTTGTCGGCGTGCGATCCGCCGTTGATGACGTTCATCATCGGGACGGGGAGCACATGCGCGTTGGGCCCGCCGACGTATTGGTACAGCGGCATGTCGAGTTCGATCGAGGCGGCCTTCGCGATCGCCAGGCTCGTCCCCAGGATCGCGTTCGCGCCGAGGCGTCCTTTGTTCTCGGTGCCGTCGAGGTCGATCATCACGCGATCCACCAACCGCTGGTCGAGTGCGTCGTAGCCGATCAGCTCGTCGCCGATCTCGTCATTCACGAAACCGACGGCCGACAAGACGCCCTTGCCGAGGTAACGCTCGCCACCGTCGCGGAGTTCGACGGCTTCGTGCTCGCCGGTCGACGCTCCTGATGGCACCGCAGCGCGACCTTCGGCGCCGGAGTCGAGTACGACCTCGACTTCGACGGTGGGGTTGCCTCGACTGTCGAGGATCTCGCGTCCGGTGATTCCGATGATCTCGCTCATACTCCTTCCCAAGGTACCGGCTGCACGAAGCGCCCGACGCGACCAGGCCCGATCGTGGCGCGGCACCGGCAGCGCGGGTCAGAGGGGATCGAACGTGTCGACGTCGACCGGCGCTTCCTTGGTGATGTTCACCTCGTTCGGCGCACCGGCCAGCACGTCGATGATGTACGAGTCGAGCGCTGCATCGAGGGTCACGTGGTCGTGACCGCTCTGCGCGAGGTACCAGCGGTGTTCGAGCAGCTGATGGTAGATCTCCGCGCCCTCCAACTTCGCGAACAGGTCGCGAGGGATGCGCGCCATCAGTGGCTCGAAGCGGTCGTCGAGCCACCTCACCGCGACCACGTTCTCCGCCAGAGGTCGCAGGGGCATCCCCGTGGCGGTCGTGAGGCCCTTGCGTTCGTGGTGGAGCTCTGCGCCGAACGATCTGATGTCGGCGAGCAGCCGGCGAGCCTGGTTCTCGGTCGTCTCGAGGCCGGTGAGGTTCTTGAGTCGCGCGGCGTGGAAGCCGTGCTCGACCACACGAGGGATGAATCTGAACCGATCGCCGTCGGCTTCATCGATGATGTCCATTTCCTCGACGTCGAATCCGAGCTCGTGGAGGCGTTCGAGGCGCTCACCGATCTTGAAGGTCTCGCCCGGCCCGTACTCGTCGGGAGCTGTGAGTTCGGTCCACAACGCGTGGTAGCGCTCCTCGATCTGGAACGCGATCTCCATCGGGTCGATGTCGGCCTTGAGCCGCCCGCCCTCTTGAAGGTCGAGCAGTCCGCCAGCGACACTCTCGGTGGCGATCTGTAGATCGAGCGAGCGTTGCCCAGACGAGAGTTGGTTGTGCATCTCGCCCGTCTCCATGTCGATGACGTATGCGGAGAGCGCTCCGGCGTCCCGGCGGAACAGGGTGTTCGAGAGCGAGCAGTCACCCCAGAAGAACCCGGCCAGATGCAGCCGAACGAGCAGACCGACGAGCGAGTCGAGCACTCGTTCACCCAGGTACGGGATCGTGAGGCCGCGGCCCGACAGCAGCGTGCGGTAGGGGATCGAGTAGTCGAGGTGGCGCGTCACGAGCATGCCGTCGACGCCGTCCTTACCCGTCACGGCTGCGACGACTTCCGCGGTCGGCAGGTTCGCCTCCGCGAGTTCTCGCAACAGGCGATACTCCCGGCGGACGAGATCGTCGGGCAACTCCTTGATGACGTAGCTGGTCCCGTCGAGTTCGATCAGACGAACCACGTGTCGGTGGAGGCCCAACACCCCGTGCATCGCCGGCAGCGACCAGTCATCGAGCCGCTGGGAGAACGGCAGCGCAGCGACGTTCGGATGCTCCGACGGGTTGGCGATCTGCAGGCGCATCGCTCCAGTCTGGCCGAAGTCCCTGCCGGTGCGGTCTTCCTCAAGTCACCGATGCGGCGTGCCGATGTGCTCCAGGTGACGGAGATGGACATGGACGCGGTCGAACACGACCACATCGACGATGGGTCCTCCGTGCCGGTACTCGGCCCCGGTCCGACGCTGCCCGCATTCCCGACGGGTCCGCTCGGCGACGTCAACGAAGTCGCGGTGCCCGCCCTCGTGCTCACGGGCATGCCCCAGCGCCTCGTTCCGGCCGCTCCGTTTCGCATCGGGATGATCCTGACGAACCTCGCGTGCTTTCCGCTGGCCTTCATCGCACTCTCGACCGAGGGTGACGACCGTTCGGTCGCGTTCTTCGCCCTCGCAGCCATCGCTCCAGCGATCAGCCTGCTGTGTGCGGTGGTGTGGTCGGGGATCGCAGCAGTCAACGCCGGGCGCGTGCGTCCCCAAGGTCGATATCACCGGCGTCCGAGCGCGCTCAATGCGACACTGTCGTGGCTTGCGCCGATCGTCGTGCCAACGGTGCTCGCCTACGTGGGCGTGACGTGGTCGGAAGAACTCAGAGCCGCTCGTTCGTCGCTCGCCGACTCCGACGGCGAGATGCTGATCGTCGCCGCCGGAGCGTTCCTCGCGTTCTTGCTGTTGCTCGCGGCGTACCGGCCGTATTCGGTCCTTCGACGGTTGAGTCGATGGGTCGGCGGCGAGCAGAAGCGGTTCAGGAACTGGTTCCTCGCGCCGTTCGCCGGTGCCGCTGCAGGCCTCTCGCTGGTCGCGGTGAGCGCGCTCCTCGCCGATGACGACGTCACCTCTCGGATGACCGATGCGAGAACGGGCCTGTCGATGGTGGCGCTCGCGATGCCGTGGGTGTGCTGGCTGGTCGCCGGCAACCGAGCGATGGCCGACCTCGAGTCGTCGACTCGGACGATGCAGGACCGGCTGCGCCGCGACGCCGTGTGGGTCAGCGCCGACTCGATCGACGACTGACGCGGTCTCAGCTCCGCAGCTTTGCTTCGTCCCACAACTCGTCGAGGACCGGCAGGTCAGCGGCCAGGAGGTCGATCGACCGTTCGAGGGCGAGTGCTTCGACTTGTTCGAAACGCCGCCGGAACTTGTCGGTCGCGGCCCGGAGCGCGAGCTCTGGGTCGACACCGACGTGTCGAGCGACGTTGACGGTGGCGAAGAGGAGGTCACCCAACTCGTCAGCGACCAGATCCGCGTCGCCGGTCTCGATGGCTTCGGTGACCTCGGCCGTCTCCTCGATGACCTTCGGGAGCGCCCCCGTGACGTCGCTCCAGTCGAAGCCGACCCTGCTGGCTTTTCGGCCGACCTTGGCGGCATACGACAGCGCGGGCATCGAGCGTGGAATCCCGTCGAAGATCGAGGTGCGCTGCTTCTCGGCCTGTTTGATCGCCTCCCAGTTGGTGGCGACTTCGCTGGTGCTCGCTGCGGTGACGTCGCCGAACACGTGGGGGTGGCGCCGCACGAGCTTCTCGTGGATCCCAGCGGCGACATCCGCCATCGAGAAGCGCCCCTCCTGTTCGGCGATGGTGGCGTGGAACTCGATCTGGTAGAGCAGATCACCGAGCTCTTCGATCAGGTCGGCATCGGGGTCGGAAGACACGGCGTGGCCCTCGCCGCCGCCGTCGAGTGCGAGGACCGCATCGACCACTTCGTAGGTCTCCTCGAGCAGATACGGCACGAGCGAACGGTGCGTCTGCTCGATGTCCCACGGGCACTGTTCGCGCAGCATGCGAGCGAGACGATGGAAGTCCACGTAGTGGCGGCCCACGGGCGCCGCGAGTTCGGGAACCCAGATCGAGGTGAGATGGTCGGCATCGATCGCGCGGTCCATCTCGGCCCACGTGGTGTCCACGATGCGTTCGTCGGCGGTCCCCAGCGCATGCAAGATCACCACCTGCTCGTCGCCCGATGCATCCTCGGCGGCGAGCTTGATATCGCTCAGCACCCAGTTGGCGTGCGTGTGAGCGACGAGCAGCGGGCCGGTCTCGCCCGCCGCTGCCGTCGGGAAGTCGTGCCCATCGATGAGCTTCGCACCGGCTTCGACCGGATCGATACCGAGACGTGCCCAGGCCACGTCGAGAAATGACATCGCCGGGCGAATGTCCAGTTCCAACCGCTCGTCGGTCGCAGCGCGCTCTCGGAGCTGCGCGACCGTGCGTTCGAGAACCAGTGGCGAGCCGGGAACCGCGTACAAGATCTCGCCGTGCTCGTCTGCGTCGGCGACGAGGCGTCGGGCGATCTCGGCGTAGACATCGGCGAACGTGTCGGCGCTGTCGTAGAGATCGTCGTGAGCAACCGCGCCGCCGGGGGCGTCGCGTACGAGGTGTGCGGAAGGGTGGATCGCGGTTCGGAGATGTCGCCGACCGATGCGCTCGATGGCGGCCAACGTGTCGACGGTGATGTGGTCGTCGGCCCCCGGGCCGAGGCCGACGACGACGATCTTTGAAGAAGCCACCGGCTGCGTCGACCGGTCAGCCGAGCACGGTGATCGAGCCCGTCTCCGGGTTGAACGTGCCGTAGCGGGAGTCGACGTGGATGTCGAAGCCTGACAGGTCGAGATCGGCGATCATCTCGCTGCGCACGAAATCGGCGACCGCAGCACCCTCGTCGCCCTCGATCTCGTCGAGGCCCCGATGTACGACCACGAAGCCCTCGGTGAACGTGGCATCGCCCACCTCGACTGCCCGAGCGGGCTGCGCGGCGGTCACCTCGAAGAGCGCCTGCACGTCAGGCGACTCGAGGTCCTGCGGTGAGATCTGGTCGACGGTGAAGCACCCGACGCGCCCAGCGCTCACATCAAGGTTCGGGTTCACGTTGAGATCAGAGAACACCGAGTCGAAGTCGTCGCCCGATGAGAGCCGTTCGACGGCCTCTTCCGCGGTTGCCAGATCGACGGTACTGATGACCGCCGGGCAGGAGATGCCCGACACCTGGATGCCTTCACCGAAGCGAGCAGCGACGTCGGCGTCGGACACGCCGCCGGCCGTCTCGACGATCCACTCCGAGATGACCTCGCGCGCCGTCTCGGCCGATCCGGGGCGGTCGGGCACTTCCCCACGCTCGGCGAGCACCGCCGCACGTTCCTCCAGCCGGTCTTCCAGATCAGCCGAGCTCAACTCGTCGTCGTCGACTCGTGCGACGGCGCTGGAGAACGTGGCACAACCGGCACCGACAGAGGCCAGCGTGAGCGAGAGGAGGATCGTCGTCAGTCCGCGATGCACCCGCCGGAGGCTATCCGAGTGTTCAGTCGTCGCCGGTCGGCACGAGCTGGCGAAGGAAGGTCACCAGATACGTGGACGGGTCCTGGCGGCGGGGCAGCGGCACGACCAACTGCTGGAGGTCCTCTTTGTACTTGGCGCCCTTGGCGAGCCTGCGCAGTCGGATCGTGGCGCTCATCGCCAGCTCGAGCGGTTGGAGCCGAGCGTCCGACGACGTGATCTGAAGGTCGCGGATGCCCAATCGATGACACTCCGCTCGCAGGTAGCCGACCTGCAGCAAGGCCTCGGCAGGAGCCGGGAGCGGGCCGTAGCGGTCTTCCCACTCGGTCCGGATGTCGTCGACCTGCGCATCGGTGGTGACGTCGGCGAGACGACGGTAGGCCTCGAGTCGAAGCTCTTCCTTGGTGACGTAGTCCTCGGGGAGAAACGAATCGGTCGGTACGTCGAGCTTGATCTCTGCCGGCGCGTGCTTCGGCGGCTCGCCCTTCATCTCGCTCACGGCTTCGGTGACCATCTGGCAGTACAGGTCATAGCCGACGGCCGCGATGTGACCGGACTGGCTCTCGCCGAGCAGTGAGCCCGCACCGCGGATCTCGAGGTCTCGCATCGCGATCTTGAAGCCGGAACCGAGCTCGGTCGCTTCACCGATTGTGCGGAGTCGCTCATACGCCTCTTCGGTGAGCGTCTTGTCGACCGGGTGGAACAGGTAGGCGTAGGCACGCTGACCCGACCGGCCGACACGACCGCGGATCTGATGCATCTGGCCGAGGCCCAGGAGGTCGGAGCGTTCGACGACCAACGTGTTCACGGCTGGCATGTCGATGCCGGATTCGATGATCGTGGTGCACACGAGCACGTCGTATTCGCCGTCCCAGAAGTCCTGCACGACCTGTTCGAGGGTGCCTTCGTCCATCTGACCGTGCGCGATGGCGATGCGCGCTTCGGGCACGAGTTGTCGAAGGCGTGTGGCTGCGGTCTCGATCGAGCGGACACGGTTGTGGACCCAGAACACCTGGCCTTCTCGCAGGAGCTCGCGGCGGATCGCCTCGACAGCGACGCGCTCGTCGTACTCGCCGACGTACGTGAGGATCGGCTGGCGCTCGGCGGGCGGCGTCTGGAGCAGCGACAGGTCACGGATGCCCACCAGACTCATTTCGAGCGTGCGGGGGATCGGGGTGGCGGAGAGCGTGAGGACGTCGACGTTCGTCTTCATCTTCTTCATCTTCTCCTTGTGTTGCACACCGAAACGCTGCTCCTCGTCGACCACCAACAGACCGAGATCCTTGAAGTTGATGTCGGCAGCGAGCAGACGGTGCGTGCCGATGATGCAATCGACCTCGCCGGACTTGACGTCCTGGATCACCTTCTTGGCCTGCCCGGCGGTGAGGAAGCGTGACAAGACCTCGACGCGGATCGGATAGCCGGCGAACCGATCGGCGAACGTGTTGCCGTGCTGAGTGGCCAACAGCGTCGTGGGCGCGAGGACGGCCACCTGTTTGCCGTCCTGGATCGCCTTGAAGGCGGCGCGGATCGCGATCTCGGTCTTGCCGAACCCGACGTCACCACACACCAGGCGGTCCATCGGGAACTCTCGCTCCATGTCGCCCTTGATGTCCTCGATGGCCTTGGCCTGATCGGGAGTCTCGACGAACGGGAAGGCTTCTTCCATCTCGGCCTGCCACGGCGTGTCCTGTGCGAACTGATGGCCGTCGGCGGTGACTCGCTGCTGGTAGAGGAGCACGAGTTCCTGGGCGATCTGTCGAACCTCCGACTTGACCTTGCTCTTGGTCTTGGCGAAGTCAGAGCCGCCGAGCTTGTGCAGTTTCGGGGCTTCGCCCCCGACGTACTGGCGGATCGTGTCGATCTGATCCGACGGGATGTACAGCTTGTCGCCACCCTTGTAGCTCAGCAGCAGGTAGTCGCGCTCGACCCCGCCGATCGCTCGCTTCACCATGCCGTCGAACACGCCGACGCCGTGCTGGTGGTGCACCACGAAGCTGCCGGTCTTGAGGTCCTCGAACGTGGTCGTGGTCTCGCCGCGCTTGCGAGCTCGCGCCTTACGATGTGCGCGTCGCCGACCGGTGAGGTCGGACTCGGCAACGACCGCGAGCTTGACGTTCGGGAGCGTGGCCCCCCGATGGAGCGGTGCGACCACGATGGATCCTCCGCTCGGGATGTCGTTGCCGGCCGGGACCCGAGCGAAATCGAGGCCCTGATCGAGCAGGCGCTGCTTCAGCCGATTCGCCGAACCGTCACCGTCTGCCGCAACCACCACCCGGTACCCCTCGGCGAGGAGCTGAGTGAGCCGATCGGTCAGCTCGGAACCGTCCCCGACCACCGGCCCCCAGCCCATTGCCTCGACCAGTGGAGTCTCCGGGCTCTCCGGCGTCGAGTCGATCGACCAGAAGCTGCCGGCTCCGGCGAGTAGCACGTCAGGCTCCGCGTGGAGGCGCGGGAACGTGGTGGTTTCGTCGCGCGCCCACGTGGACGCGAGTGTGCGGGCGAGGTCGTCTTCCTCGGCGATCAGGTCGGCAGCCCGGTCGCGCATGCGACGCGGCTCGACGAGCAAAACCTTGGAGCCCTCGGGCAGCACGTCGGTCACCAGCGTGTCGGTCTCGACGAGCCACGGGAGCCACGACTCCATGCCGTCGAAGTGAGCGCCCTCGGCGAGGCGTTCCCATTGCTCGCGGCCCCATGGTTCGCTGGCGACGAGGGTCTCAGCGCGTGCTCTGACATCGGGGGTCGGGGTGAGCTCACGGGCCGGGAACACCCGGGCGAGGTCGAGATCCACGGTGGACCGCTGATCGTTGACGCTGAACCTCGTGAGGCGATCGACCTCGTCGCCCCAGAGGTCGATTCGGATCGGAGCGTCGGCTCGAGCCGGATACACATCGACGATCGCGCCGCGCCTCGCGAACTCACCGCGGTGTTCGACCACTTCCTCGCGGCGATACCCGAAGTCGACGAGGCGCTGCGCGAGTTCCTCGGGGTCGACCTCGCCTCCCGGTCGAACTTCGATCGGCTCGACGTCGAGTGCGCCGGGTCCCAGCTTCTGCAGCAGCCCGCGGACGCCGGCAACGATCACCTTGGGACAGCGTTCGGGATCGCGGAGCCGCCAGAGAACGTCGAGTCGCTGACCCATCGTCTCGACGTTCGGACTCACGCGCTCGAACGGCAGCGTCTCCCATCCGGGGAAGAGCGCGAGTTCGTCGTCGTCGAGGAACTGGCCGAGATCTTCGTGGAGCTGTCGCGCCATCGTCCCTGTCGGGCACGCCACGAGAATCGGGCGACGATTGCTGAGCGTGCCGAGCGCAGCAATCGAGATCGGGCGCGCCACCTCGACCACGGCGAGTCGGGCGTCTGGCTCGCCGAACGCCCTCGTGAGACCAGGCTCGTCGCGTAACAGTCGGGTCAGAGAGGCCAGAGGCGCAGTGCTGCTCAAGGCGACCATTCAACCGAGCCGACTCCGCGGGTCCTCAGTACGGGCTCGGCTCGTGTGGAGGTTCACCGGGTGCCAAGAGACGAGCGAGGACCTCAACGCGAGCCAGGTGGGGTCGGGCGCGTCAGCGTTTGGCGTTGTAGCGAGCCATCGCCGCGTCGACACCGTCGGCGATGATCATCTCGACGGCATCGGCCGCGTCGGCAATGGCGACGTCGAGGAGCTCGCGTTGACGCTTCGGGATCTTCGCGAGCACGTGGACCTTGCCGACGTGCAAGCTCTCGGGCTTGCCGACGCCGATGCGAACACGCAGGTAGTCCTTCGTCTTCAGGTGTTGCGTGATCGATCGCAGTCCGTTGTGACCGGCGAGGCCACCGCCGACCTTCACCTTCAGCTCGCCGGGCGGCAGATCGAGTTCGTCTTGGACCACGATGATCTGCTCGGGAGCCTCGATCCGATAGCGGCGAACCATCGCCTGGACGCTGCGGCCCGACTCGTTCATGAACGTGATCGGGAACGCGAGCGCGGTGCGCTCGTCGTCGCCCTCGCGGCCGCGAAAGCGTGTCTCGGCGATGAGCGCATTGTCACGCCCACCCTTCAACGTCACGCCGCGCCGCTCGGCGAGCAGCTTCACCGCATCGACGCCGACGTTGTGGCGGGTGTTGTCGTACTTCTCGCCGGGGTTTCCCAAGCCGACGACGAGCCAGTCGAACGGTGCGCCCTTGCCGGTTCGTCCGAAGAGTCCCATCGACGTGAGTCTGGCCCGAGAGCGGGCCGAAAACGACACGATCCGGCGCGCCAATGGCACGCCGGATCGCGATCGAGATGTCGCAGAGGCGGGTGTCAGTCGTCTGCGGCGTCGCCGCCGTCGGAGGCGGCGTCGCCCTCTGCGGCCTCTGCAGCTTCAGCGGCCTCGGCTGCCTCGGCGTCGAGCACCGGGGTGCGCATGATCGAAACGGTCACGACCGCCGACTCGGCATCGGTCACCGCGACGACGCCGGACGGAATGTCGAGGTCAGCGACGGTGATCGTCGAGTCCATGTCCATCTCCGAAACGTCGAAGACGATCTCGTCAGGAATGTTGCGCGGTGTGGTGGACACCTCGAGCTCGGCGATGATCTGGTCGATGAGACCGTTGTTGTTGTTGACCTCGGTCGATTCGCCTTCGAGGCGGATCGGGACGGTCACGACGACTTCGACGTTCAGGTCGACCTGGATGAAGTCGATGTGCTCGATGTTGAGCTTCACCGGGTGGCGCTGCACGTCCTTGATGAGCGACGGGTAGGTCTCGCCATCGACGGTGAGGTCGAGGATCGTGTTGAGGCCCGCGGTGCCCGACACGGCGCCTCGGAGATCCCGGCGATCGACGGACACGCTCAGCGGGTCCATGCCCAAGCCGTACACGACGGCCGGGATGCGGCCCTCGCGGCGGAGGCGGCGTGTTGCCGAGCTGCCGGTCTCACGGCCGGCGACTGCGTTCAAGATGGTCTCTGACATGGTGGTTTGGTCCAAACGTGCGCGGCGGGTGCCAGACGAATCCGATCATCGTCTGGTGCCACCGAATCGAAATACAGCAGCACGCAACGCTATCGGCGCCGGGTTGTTCCTCAACCGGCCCCCGACAGAGGTGGCGGTGAGAGGTCAATCCTGGCGAACGGTCGCCCAGCCTCGTGGGAGCTCACGTTCTGGGAACACGGCGGTGAGCGGGTCCTCGCTGTCTCGCCAGTACCCGAGGCCGTTGCCGGTCTTCGCGTAGCCGATGAAGCGGAGAAGCTCGTCAGGCCAGTCCTGCACCTCCGATGGTGGACACTCGAGGAACTGGTTGGTCGACTGCGTGAGCCAGCCGACCGCGTGCTGCAACGACAGACCGGAGCGCCACGTGTTGGAGTGGTTCGCACCGCCTCCGTGGTAGACGGACCCCGTGTAGAGGAGCAACGAGCCTTTGCCCATCTCGGCAGGGAGGGTGTCGGCGGGATCGACCTGCTCCCGGTTCCCCCAGGTATGGCTGCCCGGTGCGATGCGAGTTGCCCCGTTCTCCTCGGTGAAGTCCGTGACAGCCCACATGCCGTTCAACTCGACGTCGACACCGAAATCGACCATGTCGTACTTCCACTGATCGCGATGCAGTCGCTGGCTGGTTTCGCCGGGCCCGATCTCGATGTACTCGGCGGCGGAGAAGCGCCAGCTGCTCGCATGGCCGAGCACGTGCGTGCCGGCGACCATCACCGCGGGATGCATCGCGATCGATCGAAACGTCTCCGAACGAGGAAGCGGCGCACCGAGACGTCGTGTCGTGTGCCCCTCGAAGTCGCTCGCACCGATCGATGAGCGCTCGCGGTGCAGCGCGAGCTCGTCGCTGACGCGATCCATCTCGGCCGCGGACGCCGCTTGCTCGATCACACAGCAGCCGGCCTCGTCCAGCGCTGCGATGAGATCGACGTCGACTCGGTCGACCGAAATCGACGGGAGCGGCATCAGAGTTCGCACGGTGTGGATTCCGAGCGAGGAATCAGGCGAGGTTCTCGCCGTCGAAGATGTCGCTCACGCTGGTGTCGTCGAAGACGGCGCCGAGTGCCTCGGCGATCAGCGGCGCAACCGACAGCACCTCGACGTTCGGCAGCTGCTTCTCGGACGGCAACGGTAGCGAATTGGTGAGCACGAGCCGTTCGATCGGCGCGTTCTTCAGTCGGTCGACGGCCGGGCCCGACAACAGACCGTGCGTGGCCATCGCCCACACTTCCTTCGCGCCGCGCTTCTTCAGCAGCTCGGCTGCAGCGACGATGGTGCCGCCGGTGTCGATCATGTCGTCGGTGAGTACGCAGATGCGACCCTCGACGTCGCCCATGACCTCCGCAGCCTCGGCGACGTTGGTGGTGCCCTTGGGCCGACGCTTGTAGATGAACGCGAGGTCAGCGCCGATGTCACCGAGGTGCTGCGCCATCCGCTCGGCCACCTTGATGCGTCCGGCGTCGGGCGAAACGATCACCGGCTCGCTGGCATTGGCCCGGACGTATTGCTCGAGCACGGGCATCGCCGTCAGATGATCGACGGGGCCATCGAAGAAGCCCTGGATCTGACCGGAATGAAGATCGATCGAGATCATCCGTTTCGCACCGGCAGCCAGGAACATGTCGGCCACGAGTCGGGCGGTGATGGGTTCGCGGCCCGCTGCCTTGCGGTCCTGTCGTGCGTAGCCGTAGAACGGGCACACCGCCGTGATTCGCTTGGCCGACGCACGCGATGCGGCATCGATCATGATGAGGTGCTCCATCAGCGAGTCGTTGACGGATCGACCATCGACGCCGAAGTGGGTCTGCATCACGAACACGTCGGTTCCGCGGACGGACTCGCCGAAGCTGCAGCGGACCTCACCGTTGGCGAACTCGACCAGGTTATCCGTGCCGAGTTCGATGTTCAGGTGGGTCGCGACTTCCTTCGCTAACTCGGGGTGTGTCCGCCCCGAATAGAGCGCGAGCCGCTTGGTGGTCACCTTTTCCATGGTTGATCACTCCCCGTGGCGCGCTCGGCGACGGTCGTCGTCGTTCAGCCCGCCGGGGCAGTGTAGAAGGCCCCGGTCGAGCTTTGCGAAAGGACTGACGAGCCCGCGGGCAAATGGGCGTAGGGCCCGACGGTTGCGTGTTCGCCGATCTCGGCGCGGTCGCCAACGGTGTGGGACACGATGCTTCCAGAACCCACGACACAGTCGCTGAGGCGGGCCTCAGGTCCGATCTCGCAGCCGTCGCCCACGACCGTGTTTCCCTGCAGCATGGTGCCGGGGAACAGCGTGACGTCTCGGCCGATGCGGACCGTGACATCGATGAACGTCTGGCGCGGATCGAGCATCGTGACGCCGTTGAGCAGCCAGTGGCGGTTGGTCCGGTTGCGGAGCTCGCGCTCGGCGAGCGCCAGCTGCCAGCGGTCGTTGACGCCCTGGGTCTCCTCGGTCGGTGCGCTCACGCCGCCGATTCGATGACCCATGCTGCCGAGAACGGAGACCACGTCGGTGAGGTAGCACTCGCCCTGGGTGTTGTCGGTGGTGAGGCTGCGGA
>JBGCFW010000104.1:0-5230 GCA_045107155.1 Ilumatobacter sp.
CGTGTCGTTGTCGGTGATCAGGTCGCCGGGCTGCAGCGTGGTCATGCTCTGATCGACCACGGGCTCCTTGCCGTGCTCCCACTGCCAGGTGGCATCGTCGCCGAGCCATCGCCACGAGACCGCCACGCGCGGATCGGGGAATGGGTTCCCCCGACTCCGATGCAAGATGCGGTAGTCGAACAGCAGGGCGTCGCCAGGCTCCACGTCGAAGCTGACGAGGTCGTATTCGTCGGGATGGTTCTCGAAGTCGATGGTCTCGTCGGGAATCGTGGCCGCAAGGTCACCGAAGCCGGGGAAGAGTCTGTTCAGGTCGTCGCGCGACCCGGGCGGCCGGAACGTGGTGTCCCAATCGTGCGATCCGCGGACGAACTCGAGTGCGCTGCTGTCGGCCGTGGCCGCGGTGAGAGCGACCCACGTCGACGCGATCTGCGTGCCCCCGATCGGCCAGTAGGGGTGATCCTGATGCCACGCGAACACCATGTCGGTGTTGCCCTTCTTCATGAAGATCTGGTCGAAGTAGAGGCGGATCGCCTCCGACCCGGTGGCCTCGGCGGCGAGTTCAGCGAGGCCCGCGTCGAACGCGAAGCGGCGAAACTCTTCGTCGTAGGCCCACGGGCGAACGGTGAGCCCGAAGGACTTGCCGGGCTCGATCACGCGCTCGACCGCTGCGAGCACAGGCGCGATCCATCGCTGGTCGAGCGCACCCGGCACATGGATGACGCCGTCACGGGCGTACTGCTGGAGCTGTTCGACAGCCAATCGACCCACGCTTCGAATGTAGACCACCAAGCGCTTGCTTCAGCAACCCGACGACGGCCAAGCGAGTGCTTGCTCTGGGTTAGCATCGCGAGATGAACCCTGAGACCGACTTCGTCAGCACGGGCACCGGGCCAACAGCGCCCCCGAACATCGTGTTCCTCATGGCCGACGACCTCGGCTGGGCCGACCTCGGCTGCTATGGGTCGGACGCGATCTCCACGCCCAACATCGACCGCCTCGCGGCCCAAGGCGTGCGCTTCAACCACGGCTACGCCGGCTCACCGTTCTGCTCGTCGACTCGGATCGCGCTCTACACCGGTCGGCACCCGTGTCGGCTAGAGGCAGGCATCGAGGAGCCAATGCAGACCCGCTCCCCCGAGAACGGCATCCCCGCCGACCACCCGACGCTGCCGTCGCTCCTCAGAGACGCCGGCTACGACACCGCGATGTTCGGCAAGTGGCACTGCGGCTGGCTGCCCTGGCACAGCCCGCTCCGCATCGGCTTCGACACGTTCTTCGGCAACCTCGACGGCGCGCTCGACTACTTCGAGCACGTCAGCACACTCGGAGAACCCGACCTGTACGAAGGTGAGACCCCGGTCGAGATGACCGGCTACTACACCGACATCATCTCCGAGAAGTCGGCCGAGTACATCGCCGCGTCGGGCGATCAACCGTTCTACGTCCAGGTCAACTACACGGCGCCGCACTGGCCGTGGGAGGGCCGAGGAGACGCCGACGTCGGCGCTCGCATCCGCGCCGAACTCGAGGAAGGCTCGAAGGGGCCGTTCCCGATCCTGCACCTCAATGGCGGATCGCTCGCCAAGTACGCCGAGTTGGTCGAGGCGATGGACGACGGCATCGGCATCATCCTCGACGCCCTCGACGCTGCTGGCAAGGCCGACAACACCCTCGTGATCTTCTGCTCCGACAACGGCGGCGAACGCTGGTCGAACAACTGGCCGTTCGTCGGCGAGAAGGGTGATCTCACCGAGGGCGGCATCCGAGTGCCGTTCATCGTGCGCTGGCCCGAATCGGTCACGGCTGGTCAGGTCACCAACCACGCCTCGATCACCCAGGACTGGACCGCGACCATGCTCGCCGCCGGTGGCGCCACGCCACACCCCGACCACCCACTCGACGGCGTCGACCTGCTGCCATGGCTGGTCGACGGCGCCGACTACCCCGAACACGATCTACTGTGGCGCCTCGCCAGCCAGGGCGCAGTGCGTCGAGGCCGATTCAAGTACGTTCGCGACCTGCGCGATCGCGCGATCGCCGGCAGCTGGCCTCGCCGCGTGGGCAAGGACGGCCACTACGAATTGCTCTACGACGTCACCGTCGACGGACGCGAGGCCGCCGACATCGCACCCCATCATCCCGACGTGGTCGCCGAGATGCGCGAGACCTGGCTGGCCTACGACGCCGAGCTCATCCCGTACACCAACAAGCACCCCAACGTGCCTCGTCACGCCACCGCCGATCGACCAGCGGTCAGCGCCCCCGACTGAGCACTTGACGGCGAGACCCATCGGTGGGCCATCGGGCCCGAAGCATGTGGTTCACCGGCTCCTGCAGAGTCGGGGACCGGTTGCGGGCAGTCGAGGAGGGCGACTCAGTGGGCGCCGAGGTAGGAGTTCTCGATCTCGTCGAGATTCGCGAGCATCTCAGCTGCGGTGCCGTCGGCCTCCATCCGGCCGTTCACCAACACATAGCCACGGTCGGAATGCTCGAGCGCGAGGCGGGCGAACTGCTCGACCATCACCACGGCGGTGCCGCGCTCGGCTTCGGCGCGAACGGTGTCGAGCAGACGTTGCACGATGAGTGGAGCGAGACCGAACGACATCTCGTCGAGGAGCAGCAGCTTGGGCTCACGGGACAGCACGACGGCGAGCCCGAGCATCTGCTGCTGGCCACCCGACAACAGTCCAGCCTTGCGATCCTGGATGCCTGCGAGCTCGGGAAACAACCCCATCGTGTCCCGCTTACCCCCGGCCAGCCGCAAGTTCTCGCGAACGGTCAAGCCGAACAGCACCGAGCGGTCGTCGGTCATCAGCCCGATGCCCTTTCGCGCACGGGCCGACAGACCCGACCGATCGGGCTCACCGAGGAAGCGGATCTCGCCGGCCTTCGCACGGATCGCACCGGCGAGCGTGAGCAGCGACGTGGTCTTGCCGG
The DNA here is from genome assembly GCA_045107155.1 of Ilumatobacter sp. Taxonomy (GTDB): domain Bacteria; phylum Actinomycetota; class Acidimicrobiia; order Acidimicrobiales; family Ilumatobacteraceae; genus Ilumatobacter_A. The sequence continues at coordinate 2,938 of JBGCFW010000104.1, forward strand.
CGCCATTTCGGCCGAGCACCGTGACGACTTCACCAGCGTTGATGGTGAGGTCGAGGTCTCGAACGACCGTGACGCTGCCGTAGCCGGCGTCGACGCCCTTGACTTCCATCACTGCAGTCATGACGACACGCTCACGATCTCCTCGTCGGCCCGTTCTTCGGGCGCTTCTCCGAGGAACGCCTCGGCGACCGCTGGCATGGAGAGCACATCGTCGGGAATACCCCGGCCGATGACCTGACCGAAGTTGAGGGCCACGACTCGGTCGCACCGCTCACGAACGAGGGCGACGTCGTGTTCGACCAGGAGCACGCCCATACCGAGCTCACGGGCGAGCATCGTGATGACGCGGCCCACCTCGGATCGCTCATCATTGTCGAGACCCGAGCACGGTTCGTCGAGTAGAAGCACCGACGGGCCCGCCGAGATTGCTCGGGCCAACGCCACGAGCTTGCGTTGACCGGTGCTGAGCGTGCTGGGCGATACCGACAGGTGCTTTTCGAGATCAAGCGCGGCGACGGCCCGCTTGAGTGCCGGCGATGGGCCCGAGCGGTTCGGTCGGATCAGGTCACCGAGCGGAGCCCACCAGGCACGATGGTCGGATGCCGCTCGGAGATTCTCGAGCACGGTCAGGTCCTCGAAGATCTCGAGGCTCTGCCACGACCGGCTGAGACCGTGTCGGGCGCGGGCATGCGTCGTCATGCCGGTGAGGTCGGCGTCTCCCAGGCGAACCGTTCCCTTCGACGGGACGAAGCCTGTGATCGAATCGATGAGGGTGGTCTTTCCGGCGCCGTTGGCGCCGATGACGCCGACGATCTCGCCGGGCGCCACGGTGAGCGACACCTCGTCGACGGCGGTCACGACGCCGAAGGTAACGGTGATGTCGTCGACGGTCAGCGTGGCGGACGCTATTCCGCCGTCGTCGTCGACACCCGACTCGAGCCAACGTTTGCTCCTCGCTTCGGCTTTCGCCTCGGTGAACCGCCTGAACTTGCTCGCCACCTGGAGGGCGATGCCGTCGGGCAGTTGGATGACGGCGTTGAGGAGCATCGCGCCGCCGATGATCGCCATCCACACGGGGCTGATGTCGATGACCAATCCGATCATGGCGTTGCCAGCGCCGCTGGGGTCGACGAAGCTGCCGAAGAGCGCACCGAGCGCGCCGCCGACGCCACCCACGATCGAGTAGCCGATGGCGATGATGTTGCTCAGCACCGACACGTTGCTGAACAGCGCCGCCGGCCCACGAAAGGTGCCGATGACGCCGCCGACGCCAGCGATCGCCGCGGCCAAGCCGAAGGCCCACAGCTTGGTCGACACCACGTTGATGCCGAGGCCAGCAGCAGCGCGCTCGTTGCCTCGGATCGCAATCATGTGGCGGCCCGACACGCCCCGACGCAGGTTCGCGACCATCACCGCCAACACGACGAGGAAACCGAGCACGAGCATCGCGTACCGGTCGACGAACTTGAAAGCGCCGAAATCGACGCCGAGAATGGTGAACGAACCGGTCGGGTCGAGGGTGAGGCCGCGGGTACCGCCCGACAGCGAGTCGTTGCCGAACACCAACGACTGGATGGCGACCGCGAGGCCGAGCGTGGCGATGGCGAGGCTGGCACCGCGTGCCCGCGCTGACGGCAGCCCGACGATGAGTCCGACCGGAACCACGCCGATCACACCGGCAACCAGGGCCAGCGGGAACGGCCATCCCCAGTTGATGGTGACCTTCGCTGCGATGAAGCCGGCGAACGCTCCCAGGGTGACCTGGGCGAGCGACATTTGGCCGGCGTAGCCGACGATCACCGTGAACGACAACAGGGTGATGGCGACGAGCATGCTCGAGGTGAGCGCCCGGGTGCCGTTGTCGTTGAGAACGGGGCCGATGAACAGGAGCGCAATCGCAGCGGCGGCGATGACCAACGGCGGCGACACGAAACCGGTACCCACTCGAGGCAGACGGTCACCGATGTAGCTGCGGAGCGGCAGGCCCCGACCACGAACGATGATCACACCGACGATCACCACGAACGGAATTGCTTCGGCGAGCCCGTCGACACCGAAGTCGCGGATCGAGAACAGCGACTGCAGCATCCCGATGACGAGGCCGCCCACGAGGGTGAGCGTGAACGAACGGAGCCCGCCGATCAGCGCTGCGGCGAGCACCGTGACCGTGAGCACCGTGCCGATCGAGAGATCGACGCCGGTGATCGGCGCCAACAGCACACCGGCGAGGCCCGACAGTGCGCCGCCGACACCCCAGTTGACCGAACCGACCATGCCGATACGCCACCCGAGC
>JBGCFW010000105.1:0-11252 GCA_045107155.1 Ilumatobacter sp.
GGCGGAAAGCGGCCGGACATCGCTAGCCCCGTGACGTGGGGTGTCAAGCGCTATCGTCGTCAGGCCGGCGTCGCATACCTTCCGTCGGACCGATATCGCCACGGCCTCATTCGTCCGCTGACGCTGTCCGACAACCTCGAACTGGGTCGAGTGCCAGCGGTGCGCGCTCGACGCAGCGCTCGCCACGCCAGCGCCGTTTCGTCACTCGATGCCTGGTCGGTGCGTTCCGCAGGTCCGGCCGCCAAAGCGGCCAGCCTCTCGGGTGGCAACGCACAGAAGCTGGTGTTGGCCCGCGAGCTGGACGAGGCTCCGGTCGTCGTGCTCGCCTGCTACCCGACGCGCGGACTCGACCCGGGCGCGGCATCGACGGTCGCAGAGCGCCTCGTCAGCCGTGCCGAGGACGGTGCCGCCGTACTCTGGATCGGGGCCGAGTTGGACGAACTGTTCGCGGTGTCCGACCGGCTGATCGTGCTCGCCGGCGGGCGGGTGTCGGGCGAGTTCACCGCTCCGTTCGATCGCGCCGCGATCGGCCTCGCGATGATCGACACGATGACACCGACCACGGCGGACGTCGGAGGTTCGCAGTGACGATCACTTCCGAGTCTGAATCCGAGTCGGAGTTGACACCGACGTCCGACGACCCGACGCCGAGCCAGGTACTCGATGGTGTCGGGCGTCGAGCACTCGGCGGCGACCTCGTCACCACCGCTGCCATTCCGCTCGTCGGCTTCGCCGTGGCACTCCTCGTTGGTGCGGTGTTCATCGCGCTGATCGGTGAGGACCCGGCCACGGTCTATCTCGACGTGGTTCAGGGTGTGTTCGTGGATGCTCGCGGGCTGAGCGACACCGCAACCGCCGCCACGCCGTTGCTGTTCATCGCCCTCGGCTACGCGTTCGCGTACCGCGCACGCGTCTTCACGATCGGCGCCGAAGGCCAATACGTCGTGGCCGCTGCAGCCGGGGTTGGCATCGTGACGTCGGGATTTTTCGACGGCCTGCCCGGCCCGCTGCTCATCATCGTGGGCTTGGCGACGGCTGCCGGTGCGGGCGCTTTGTGGAGCGCTGTGTGCGGCGTGCTGTATGTGCGCTTCGGCGCGAGCGTCGTGATCTCGTCACTGATGCTGGTGTACATCGGTCAGGCCGTGCTTGCCTGGTCGACACGCGTCGGCATCCGCGATCCTGAGTCGTTCGTTGCGCTCAGCAAGCCGGTCGGCGACGCGGCGCTGCCCACCGTGCCCGGTTTGAACGTCCACCTCGGGTTCGTGATCGCAGTTGCGATCGTGCCGATCCTCACGTGGGTGATGGCTCGACATCGCCTTGGCTTCCGCGTCCGAGCGCGCGGTGACAATCCCGAAGCACTCGACGCGAACGAAGTGCCCTCACGCAAGATCATCATCGCCGTGCTCGTCGTGGCCGGAGCGCTGGCGGGTGTCGCCGGGTTTGTCGAGATTGCGGGCGTCAACGGCCGCCTCAACGACGCGGCGAGCGCGGGGTACGGATTCGGGGCGATCATCGTCGCGCTGGTCGGGCGACTGCATCCGATTGGTGTGCTGATCTCTGCGCTCGCGATCGCCGCACTCGACATCGGGTTCGAGGTGGCGTCTCGCTCATCGGACCTTCCCACCTCGATGGCCGGTCTTGTGCAGGTCCTGGTGGTCGTGTTCGTCGTCGCAGGTGACGCCGTGGTCGAACGTCGGCGGGGAGGTCGCTGATGGACAACGTGTTCGCGATCGCCACGCTGACCGCCGCGTTGAGGTTGTCGATCCCGGTCGCTGTCGCAGCGCTCGGTGCGCTGCTGTCGGAGCGTGCCGGTGTGCTGAACCTGGGGCTCGAAGGGATGATGCTCACCGGAGCGTTCGCGGCCTACAGCGTCGCCGAGTCGACCGGCTCGCCGTGGCTCGGCCTCGTCGGAGGGGCGGTCGCAGGTGGCGCGAGTGGCGCCCTCTTGGCCTGCTTCGTCGTCGCCGGGCGGGCCAACCAGATCGTGACCGGCATCTCGTTCACACTGCTCGCCGGCTTCGCCACCGCGTTGCTGTTTCAACAGCGGTACTCGATCGGCTCGGTGCCACCCAGGATCGAACGGATCGGCCTGCCGGCGTTGTCGATCACGACCATCGTGTTGTTCGTCGTGGTGATCCTCGCGTTGTCTCGAACCACCGCGGGCCTGGCACTCACCGCCATTGGCGAAACCCCCGACGCTGCCGACGCGCTCGGATACGGGGTCGAGCGAATCCGAACCGTCGCGACCGCTCTGAGCGGAGCCTTCGCAGGACTCGGCGGCGCGATGCTCGTGTGCGGCCCGCTCGGACTGTTCATCGAGAACGTCACGGCCGGACGCGGCTGGGTGGCGCTCGCCCTCGTCGTGTGCGCCGGCTGGCGTCCTGCGCCGGTTGCGGCGGGGGCGTTCTTGTTCGGCTTGTCCGACGCCGTGCAATTGCGGCTCCAGGGCACCGACACCGAGGTGCCCTACGAAGTGTTCATCGCGTTGCCGTACGTCGTCACGCTGATCGCGTTGGTGATCAGAGCCCGCAAGAGCCACACTCCATCAGCGCTCGGTATCCCGTTCGTGCGCGGCGCCACATGACCGTCTCGACCTCTCCGACATGACTTGACTTCTCCGAAACGACTGGACATGACCACCACCGACACGCTCCCCAGTTTCGACATCTCGCCCTTCGCCACGGGTTCGGTGCTGCCCTCGGAGGCCGCCACCGCGACGGCCGCCGCAATCGACGAGGCATTGAGCGCGACCGGCTTCCTGCTCGTGAGCGGCCACGGCATCGCCGACGACGTTCGCGCCGCGTACTTCTCCGCGATGCACTCATTCTTTGACCTGCCTGAAGACGAGAAGAACGACATCGCCATCGGGAAGAGCGACGCACACCGCGGCTACGTCGGCTTCGCCACCGAGGCGCTCGAAGGCGCCCTCGCCGGTGACGAGGACTCGGTGGGCGAGTCGCTGGCCGGAGACATGAAGGAGACGCTCGATACCGGCGTGGAGCAAGGGCCCGACCATCAAGAGGTGGTTGCCGGGACACCCCTGCACGGGCCGAACCAATGGCCGGACCTCCCGGGCTTCCGCGATGCTGTCGAGGCATACCGGGCCGCGTCGATCGAGGCGGCACTGCGCATGCAGCGAGCGCTCGCGATGGCGCTCGACCTCGACCCCGACTTCTTCGTGGACCAACCCGGCGACACGATGTATCACCTGCGGCTGATCCACTACCCGCCGATGGATCGCCTCACGCCCGAGCCCGGCCAGCTCGGATGTGGCGCACACACCGACTACGGAACGCTCACGCTCCTCGCCGACGACGGCGTCGGCGGGCTCCAGGTGCGCCGGCGATCGGGCGATTGGATCGACGTGTCGGTCCCCGATGGTCAGCTGGTGATGAACCTCGGCGACCTGATGGCCATCTGGACCAACGACCGCTGGGTGTCGAACCCGCACCGGGTCGTCAACCCCGCAGGAGTCGACCGTTACTCATCGCCGCTGTTCGTCACGCCACCGTTCCACCTTCGTATCGAGACACTGTCCACGTGTCTTGCTGACGGCGAAGCCCCGACGCACGAGCCGATGGTCACCGGTCCGTACCTGCTGTCGCGGTTCGACGGCACGCACAGCTACCGCAACGAACTGCTCGACGAGCACAACCGCTCGGCCTGAGCGCGCCCGCGTTCTCTGCGGGTTCACCGGGTAGTGCTCGCACGCGCGGACCTTCGTGCAGATCTGCAGCGCAGCATCGCCTCGTCGCAGCTGCCTCCAATAGCTTGCGAACGATGGTGAAGAGCCGGTCGACGACGCCCAACGCTCCGACCGCGAAGTCCGGTCGCCCCGATGGCGACCGAACGCCGATGCACGAGCACGAGCCGGCCACGGCGACAAGCACTCACGCCGGCCCGGAGACCTCCAGCATGCTGGCCGACGCGCCATCGTCGAGCACGTACTGAATGGACCGAAGAAGCTCCCCGAACACGAACTGCTGAACCGTGTTGGCGACCCGAACCTTGACGCGAGCCAACCCGACGGCAAGGAGGAGGATGCGACGCTCGACGTCGATTCGGTCAAGAAGATGTACCGCGTCTTCCAGCCCAACGAACTCCCCAAGAACAAGAAGCGACCTGCTGGCAGCGTCGGCGTGATCGCACGCAAGAACGAAGGGGAGATCAAGAAGTGGGGAACCGGGGTCATCTCCGGTTCCGACTACAGAACATTCAAGAAGACCCCGGGGTTCGAGTGGGTCAAGGCGGCGGACTTGGAAGCCTGGTACGAGAAGAAGGCAATGACGATCGGTGAGAACGATGCCTTCGTGAGCCGAGAACTTGGTGCCCAACGAGTGGCCAAGCAATTCAATGTTCAACAGGCCGCAAACATCGCGTTGGTGAACAAGTCTGCTGCGGAGTTGGTCGCCTACCTCGCAGGGAGCAGGCCGGAGCGACCGAAGCCTGCGTCGAACTACGGCTTCCTTCGGAGGCACTTCCCCGAGATGAACTCGAACGTCGCGGTCCTACGGAGAGATCTTTCCAGGGTGCGATTGGAGCGGCCCGAGCAAGACTTCGCACCGCTCGACCTTCAATCCGAAGCGCACGCCGCGATCGTCGAAGATGCCGTCGAGCGCACCATCGCCGGCTTCGAAGCGGCGGCGAATGAAGCGAGATCGATGAGCAAAGCGGCGGCGAGGATCATGCCGGGTCCTCCACGATGAGGTCACCGTCGGATACGGGAACCTCCTTCTCGTCAGGAGCGTGACGCTGCGTGCAATCGTCGCACGCCCATGACTCTTTCGCGTCGGCGACGCTTCCGATCGGGCGGGCGGCTGTGTGTACTGTCGCCGCGATGGACATCGGCGTGCTCCTCTTCCCCACCGACATCACGATCGACCCGGTCGAACTTGCAAAGGAGTCGGAAGCTCGCGGCTTCGAGTCGCTGTGGTTCCCCGAGCATTCGCACATCCCGTCGAGCCGCGACACCCCGTGGGGCGGTCGCGAGGGTGCGCCCCCGCTGCCCGAGGAGTACTGGCGAACCCACGATCCGTTCGTGTCGCTGGCTGCGTGTGCCGCGGTCACCACGGAAATCAAGGTGGCGACCGGCATCTGCCTGGTGGCGCAGCGCGACCCGATCCACACCGCCAAGGAAGTCGCGAGCCTCGACCGCATCTCGAAGGGACGGTTCCTGTTCGGCATCGGCTACGGCTGGAACAAGGAGGAGATGGCACACCACGGGACCGTGTACACCGAGCGCCGGGCGATGCTGCGCGAGAACATCCTCGCGATGAAGGAGCTCTGGACGAAGGACGAGGCGAGCTTCGACGGCGAGCACGTCAGCTTCTCGTCGTCGTGGTCATGGCCGAAGCCGACGCAGGACGGCGGACCACCGGTGATCCTCGGTGGGAGCGCGGGACCCAGGACCGCCGCCGACATCGCCGAGTTCTGCGACGGCTGGATGCCGATCGGCAACCGCCACGCGCTCGACAAGTGGTCGGCGGTCGTCGAGGCGTGCGAGTCGATCGGGCGCGATCCCTCGACCGTCGAACTCGGCGTGTTCGGTGCTGCTCCGGTTGCCGAGAAGCTGACGGAGCTCGTCGACGCCGGCGTGTCACGAGCGGTGCTCGGGCTCCCACAGGGCCCGCGCGACGAGGTGATGGCTGCGCTCGACCAGTACGCACCGCTGGTGGAGCAGTTCGCCGACGCCTGATCGTGGCCCGACCTCGAAGCGCGGGCAGCTCGATCGCGCCGACACCACGGGGAAGCTCGGCTTCACGGATGAACTCGACGTCGGCGCATCCGCGCTCCGCGTCGATTTCGATTCGAGTCAGTCCGACCGTCTGAGGAGCAGGATCGTTCCCCCGGGATCACTCATCCATCCGGCGCCTGCATCTCCAAGATCCTCGATCTCGTCGCGCCGATGGCCGCCATGCGTGACGAGATGATTCGTCGCCGTCTCGAGATCGTCGGTGGTCAGTTCGAGCCAGGTCTCTGCGTGCGTCGCGGTGTCGACTCGGTCGATCCAGAGCGTCAAGGCTCCGAACCGAAACTTGGTGGTGTCGGACCCCTCGTCCAGCACCTCGAGACCAACGGCATCCCGAGAGAACGCCACAGTCTCGCTGTAGCGGAACGTCGGAGTCTTCACCGCGATGTTGGTCCCAGGCCGAATCGCCATCACGCGAATCGTACTCTGGGTGACGAGGTTCGACGCGACGGTGGGGTCGGGGCGCGACTCCAGAGTCGTGCAGCGACCGGCGACCCGAGTCAGACACGCTGCGACTCACGACACGCTGCGACTCGCCACGCACTTCGAGCCGTAGCCTGGTCTCGCTTCGAAACCACGGGGCAACAAACGGAACCTGTCGTGTTCCAAAGGGATCGACGCCATGTCAGAGAACACCCCGCCCGAAGCGCCGTCGATCGGCGCGCCCGATGTCAACAGCCGAGCCGACCTCCCTGCGCCGGCGGTGGCGACGGACGGTGTCGACGAGACCGTCGAGATCGATGCGCCGACATCGGACGCGATCGACGAGATGCTGGCCGCGCACGACGCGCTAGCCGACGACTCCACCGGCCTCGCAGATCCAGGTGCAGATCCAGACGCGGAGCCAGAAACCGGCGCCGTGACCATCGGCATCGACGGCGACGCCGACACGGACGCCGACGATCGTCCTGACGACGAGGATGACGGCCCCGTCACCTTCGCCGACCTCGGATTGTCCGACGATCTGCTCGCGTCGCTGACCTCGCTGGGCTACGAACACCCGACGCCGATCCAGGCCGAGTCGATTCCGCCGCTGCTCGATGGCTTCGACCTCCTCGGCCAGGCAGCGACCGGCACCGGCAAGACCGCAGCGTTCGCCCTGCCGATGCTCGATCGTGTCGCCGGTGCGAAGAAGTCGAAGATCCCGTTCGGCCTCGTTCTCGTTCCGACTCGCGAGCTGGCCAACCAGGTCGCCGAAGCGATGAAGGAGTACGGCGCGGAAGGCCGCGTCCGGATGGCCGCCTTGTTCGGGGGCACCAACATCGGACCGCAGTTCAGCCTGCTCAACGCGGGCGTCGACGTCGTGATCGGCACCCCCGGCCGCGTGCTCGACCACCTCAAGCGCGGCTCGCTCGATCTCGCCAACTGCGGCATGGTCGTGCTCGACGAGGCCGACGAGATGCTCGACATGGGCTTTGCCGAAGACCTCGAAGCGATCCTCGATGCTGCGCCACCCGAACGTCAAACGGTCCTCTTCTCCGCCACGATGCCGAACCGCATCGACTCGATCGCCAACCGCCAGCTCAGCGATCCGGTGCGGATCAGCATCAAGCGCGCGACCGACACCGCGGGCACGACCCCGAAGGTCACCCAGCGCGCCTACTTGAGCCACCGGACGCATCGAGCCTCGGCGCTCGGTCGCATCCTCGACATGGAGAGCCCGGATGCCGCGATCGTCTTTTGCCGCACCCGAGGTGACGTCGACGAACTCACCGATGTGATGAACAGCCGCGGGTACCGCGCCGAAGCGCTGCACGGCGGCATGAGCCAAGACCAGCGCGACCGGGCGATGGGCCGACTGAAGAGCGGCGTCGCGACGCTGCTGATCGCCACCGACGTGGCCGCACGCGGCATCGACGTCGATCACCTCAGCCACGTGGTCAACTACGACATCCCTCAGACCACCGAGGCGTACACGCACCGAATCGGCCGAGTCGGACGCGCCGGACGCGAGGGCATCGCGATCACCCTCGGCGGCCCGAAGGACCATCGCAAGATCAACAACCTCTCGCGCTACACGAAGCAGCCGATCTCGATCGAGAAGGTGCCGACGGTCGGCGACCTCACGATGCGCCGGATGCAGATGACCGGCGCCGAAGTCCGCGCGAAGATCGGCGAGACCGAGTCGGCAGACCTGTATCGCTCGATCGTCGAGGGCCTCGTTGCCGACAACGATCCGATCGAGGTCGCGATCGCAGCGGTGCGGCTCGCGCACGAGTCGGCCGGTCGCACCAGTGTCGAAGCAGAGATCCCGGACGTGTCGAGCCGCTCGGAGCAGGGTCGGGACCGACGCGATCGCGACGATCGCCAGGGCCACCGCGGCCAGCGTGGCGACCGGTTCGAGAAGGGCGGCCGCTCGCGCGAGTCGAACCGCGGCCACGGCGACGACAACCGTGCCGTACGCAACCCCGACGGCACACACCGAGTGGAAGCGGGCTTCGTCAGCCTGCAGTTCAACCTCGGTCGTTCAGCCGGTTTACGTCCGGGTGACCTTGTCGGTGCGATCGCCAACGAGGCGAACATGCGCGGCAGCGAGATCGGCGCGATCAAGATCAACGACAAATCGGCGTTCGTGCAGGTGCCCGAGCAACAGGCCGGCAAGATCCTTCGCTCCTTGGAGGGTGCGAAGATCCGCAACAAGCCGGTCCGGGTGCGTCGCGCCAACAACGAAAAGCCCAACTGACATCTGACAAGCTCTGTCCCATGGGGACCACCGCACCATTGCCGAAGAAGACTGCGTCCGTCACGGTCGACGGGGTCACGAAGTCGATGGCGTATTTCGACACCGGCGCCGTCCGTGGGACGGACCGGACCATCGTCTTCTTGCACGGGAAGCCGACGTCGTCGTACCTGTGGCGCAACGTCATTCCACACGTGTGGAGCCTCGGACGAGTGGTCGCGCCCGATCTGATCGGACAGGGTGACTCCGACAAGCTCGACGACACCGGACCCGACAGCTACACCTTCGTCGAGCATCGAGATTGGCTCGACGCGCTCCTCGAATCACTCGACCTCGGCGACCAGGTGGTGTTGGTCATCCACGACTGGGGTTCGGCCCTCGGATTCCACTGGGCACATCGCCATCCGGACCGCGTCGCCGGCATCGCGTACATGGAGTCGATCGTCGCCCCGATCTCGTCGTGGGACGAGTGGCCTCCCGAGGCTCGGGGGATCTTCCAGGCAATGCGCTCCGAGGCCGGCGAGGAGCTCTGCCTCGAGAAGAACCTCTTCGTCGAGGCAATTCTGCCGAACGCCATCATCAGCGGCTTGACCGCCGACGAGATGGCCCACTACCGCGCCCCGTTCGCAGAAGCCGGCGAGAGTCGACGACCCACGCTCACCTGGCCACGACAGATTCCGATCGCGGGCGAGCCGGCCGAGGTGGTCGAGATCGTGCAGGCCTACGCCGACTGGATGAACGAGAACGAGATCCCGAAGTTGTTCGTCGACGCTGACCCCGGCTCGATCCTCATCGGTCGCCAACGCGAATTCTGTCGAGGATGGCCGAACCAGACCGAGGCCCGCGTCACAGGCACGCACTTCGTCCAGGAGGACAGCCCCGATGCGATCGGCGAAGCGATCGCATCCTGGCTGCAGTGAACCGCTCGGTGCTGTGGTGACCACCGGCGCGTGCCTCTGTGGCGCCGTGGCATGGAGGACCGACGCGGCACTCCGGCCGGTGTTGGAGTGTCACTGTGAGCGATGCCGGCGACTCACCGGCAACCACTTGGCCGCGACCGCGGTTGCGAGCTCCGAACTCACCGTCACCGGCGACCCGCTGACGTGGTTCTCGCCGCTCGATGATCACAACGTCGCCTACGGGTTCTGTGCGACGTGCGGCGCAACGCTGTTCTACCGATCCGGCATCGCCGACGGCACGAACGAGATCACGAGCATCGCGGTCGGCTCGTTCGACGGACCTTCCGGGCTCCACACCGCAGCGGTGTGGTTCGCCGCCGAGGCTGGTGATCACGTCCGCTTCTCCGACTCCGTGACGCGCTACGACACCCATCCGCCCGCCGACACCGACCACTGACGGCCGAGAAGTGGCCCGACAGTACGGTCGCCGGCATGGACAACGCGACGCAGATGCACGCCGACTGGACCCTCGTCATCGACGGGATCGACTTCGGAGAAGGACCGCGTTGGCATGACGGTCGGCTCTGGTTCAGCGACTTCTATCAGCAGACGATCTCGTCGGTCGAGATCCACCCCGACGGGTCCGGAACGCGCCACGTCGAGCTGGCGTACGACGGTCGCCCATCCGGGTTGGGGTGGCTTCCGGATGGGCGCCTGCTCTTCGTCTCGATGCTCGACCGCAAGGTGATGCGTCAAGAAGCCGACGGTTCGATCGTGGAGCATGCCGACCTCTCGCACGTCGCCGCGGGGCACTGCAACGACATGGTCGTTTCATCGGCAGGAATCGCATACGTCGGCAACTTTGGTTTCGACTTCGAGGGCGGAGATGCGGTCGCATCGACCACCTTGGCCGTCGTCTTCCCCGATGGCCAGGTGACAGCCGACTCCCACGAGCTACTCTTCCCCAACGGTGCGGTCCTGACGCCGAGCGAGAACACGCTGATCGTCGGCGAGAGCTTCGGTGGGCAGTACACCGCGTTCACGCTCGACGACGACGGCGGCCTCACCGAGCCGCGCGTCTGGGCCTCGGTCGAAGGCACCGCGCCGGACGGGTGCACACTCGACACCGACGGTGGGATCTGGTTCTCCGACGCAGTCGGCCGCCAGGTCGTCCGGGTCGTCGGGTCGGGTGACATCGACGATCCGTCGACGATCCGCATGAGCACCCCCAACAACACCTATGCGTGCATGCTCGGCGGCGACGACGGTCAGACGCTCTTCGTCCTCACCGCCGACGATGCGCAGCCCGATGTGGTCGCCGGCGCCGGCACCGGTGCGATCTACGCGACACGAGTCGACACCACGCACGCCGGCCTGCCATGACGCGCCCGGAGCGCCTTGCGCTGTCAGTCGTTGTCGAGCCGATCGACCACGTGGTGAGCAGCATCGGCGATCTTGCCTTTCAGCCCGCCTTCTTCGGCAACCTGTTCCAGCCGCGCGTCAGCGAGGCCGAGCGCAGCCCGCGCTTCTTCCACAGCTGAGACTTTGCCGTCGCCGTCGAGGTCGTAAGCACCCAACGCCACCTCTTCGTCCGTCAGGTCGTCAGCTTCGTCGGAGCCCCCGGGAAGTGCGTCGTCGGTCATGGGTGCAGTCTCTCTTCCGTGTCACGCCTTCGCCCAATCGAAACGTCGGGGTCGCTCGCACGCGACCTGCGTGACACGCGCGCCACCCGCGGTCTCAGAGGACCTTTGCGCCGTACATCTCGCCGAGCGGGTCGCTGATCAACTCGAGGCGTTCACCGTCCGGGCCAGCGAAGTAGAGCGAGGTGTCGCCCACGAGGAACGTGCCGACACCCGCCGCTTCGAGCTTGCCCTTGAGGCGCTCCCAGTTCTCGCGGGTCACGGAGATCGCGAGATGGTGGTGG
>JBGCFW010000106.1:0-15022 GCA_045107155.1 Ilumatobacter sp.
GTTGATCAACAGGTCAGGGCAGTTGTCGAAGCCACTGGTCCGTCGGAGATGTTCCGCTGCGTTCTGCCCGAACGCGGCCAGTGGGTCGAGCCCCTCGATGCGTCCATCGTCGAGGTGGTGGACGCCGCTCGGGCCGAACACGAGGTCGCCGTCGATCTCGTCGCGTACGAGCAGCAACCCGACGCCTTCGTGCTGGCGGAGTCCCGCGACCAGGCCGGGGTAGGCGCGGTCGATCTGCTGACGTGTCGCACGGCCGTCGAGCTTCGCGAACGACACGAGCCCGAGATTGCCGGAAGCGAGCACGACGACGCCGTCGTCCTCGGCCACCGTTCGCGCTGTCGCCGGCCCGATCGCCACTTCGCCGTCATCGGTCTGGTCGCGCGTGGCTCGCTTGACGACCTTGCCGAGCGCTGATGGGTCGCTCGCGGCTCCGGTGAGCAAACCGTTGAGGTTGTTCCAGCCCTCCGCGGCGAGCACCGGCGCGGCGACCGGGTCGCTCACCAGCCGTCGCACGACGTCGTCGAGCGTCTCGCCGTAGCGCTGCTCGAACGTCGCGCCCTGGGTCTGTCCGTGATCGGAGAGCACGACGACGTGGTACGGGCGTGGCGCGTCGGCCAGGGTCGTGAGGAGCCGTTCGAGCTGGTCGTCGGTCCGACGCAACGTCTCGAGCGCATCGGGAGCTCGGATGCCCGAGTGGTGAGCGACTTCGTCGTACCCGACCAGGTCGACGTATGCGGACGGCAGCCCGCGTGCGATGTCAGCGACGAGGACCGCCCAGGTGATCTCGGCGAGCGCCACGGTCGTACTGGCCCGCAACAACGGGTACACGCCACCTCGGTGCCCGAGTGGATGAGCGCCCGACTTGCGTGCTCGCCGATACGCCCGCTTCTCCCGAACGATGTCGACGATCATCAGCGCGATCACGCGGAACAGCGCGTACGGCGTCGAAACGACGAAGAGAAATCGATCGTTCGGCGTCGACGTCGTCCGGAGCGAGCTGAACGTGAACATCGAGTCGTCGGCATCGCCGCTGAACACGTTGGCCCGAGAGGCGCCACCATCGACGAGCAACCCGACCCCGCTCGACTGGCGAGCTTCGATATCGGCAGCGTCCTTCGGCCGGTTGGTGACCATCACGCGGCCGGTGTCCTTCTCGTACCACCGAAACGCCGGCATGTTGTCGTTGTCGCCCAGGAGGATTCCGGCCTGCATCGCACCCGTCTGGGACGACAGGTCACACTCCCAGCCGTGCAATCGGTGCGTACCGGACGACACGAGCCGAGCCAGGAACGGAGCGTGACCCGACTCAAGTGCATCGACCAGAACGTCGTGGCCGAGGCCGTCGATCTGGATGAACAAGAACCCCGGAACGTCGGTTCGTCGAGGTGGCTCGGTGCGCTTCAGCACACGCCGCGCCACCTTCGCACGCCAGATGTGGTCGCCGTCGATGTTCAACAAGCCGCCGATCGACAGATTGACGATCGTGATGGCCAAGCAAACGAGGAGCGCGGTCCCGAACGAATCGATCGTGATGCCGTCGACGATCGCAGCCGCGGCCAAGGTGAATCCTGCGTTGAGGACGAACGTGAACAGGCCGACGGTGATCAAGACGAGTGGGAGCGCGACGCGGATGACGAACGGCCAGACGAGTGCATTGAGCACCGCGAGGCCGGCAACCATCGCCAGGGCGCTCGAGAACGAGTCGATGCTCAGGCCGTCAAGCTGCTGAGCGAGGAGCACCAGCATGAGCGCCTGGACGACGCCCACGACGAGCATGCGGACAGCCCTCAGCGGGGTCGCGGGCCGTTCGATCGGTAGGGCCGCAGGCGCCGCCGACCTGCTCACGGCTGGCTCTGTGTCTCGACTCGGCCGTCGGAGATGGCGAGTTCGTGCGCCGTGTGGTCGGCCTCGTTGAGGTTCGCGTAGGCCTCGGCGAAGTCGGCGAACACATCGTCAGCCGTGCGGTCGTCGCCGAGGTAGCCCGAAATGGCCGCGCCGTCTCCGGTGCGTGCATGAGCGAGCGCGAGGCTGGCGCCACAGTGCGAGACGTAGCTCTTGAGTCGTTTCGGACCCATCTCGTCGACTTCGGCCGAGCCCTTCCCGTCCCACATCTGTCGAAAGTAGAAGTCGGTGGTCCGATCGGCGTCGCGCTCGAAGTGTGACCACCCGAGGAAGACATCACCGGTCGACTGCATCAGTCGCTGGCCGCGAACAACCCGCTCGCCGGCGCGCTCGTAGCCGCTCGGCCCCGCGTACGGCTCGAGCACGGACTCGGTGGCTTCTTTGAACTGAAGGAACAGCGGTGCGCCCTGATCCGATTCGAGGAGAACGATCAGGCAACGAGTGCCCACACTGCCGACGCCGACCACCTTGCGGGCGATGTCGACGATTCGGTATCGGTTCAGGACCGCAGCCCGGTGCGGTGGCAGCGAGGCGAGGTAGCGCTGGAAGAAGTCCTCGAAGCGCACCGTCTCGTCGTCGTTGATCTCGTCGGCCATCGGCACGATCAGCGGCGGGGCGGGAATGATGCGCCGCCGACCGTTCACGACCTCGGTCAGCTTCTGGAGCGCACGCACGCTGTCCTTGCGGGTCGCTTTTGCGATGGCCTTGCGTGAGCGCTTGCGGAGCTTCTCGTTCTCGGCGAGCAGCGACTCCACCTCGATGCGGTGGTAGTGGACGTCGAGCGGGCTCAACGGCAAGGTTGCGGCCAGCACTTCGCGGTAGCCGCGTACCGCAGCCCGGGTCGCCGATCGGATCTGCTTCGGTGAGAGATCGTTGTTGCGCCCTGCGATGGTGACGCTCGCCGCGAGCCGCTTCAGATCCCATTCGAATGGCCCGGGCGAGGTCTCGTCGAAGTCGTTCAGGTCGAAGACCAGCCGCCGGTCGGCGCCGTTGAACACCCCGAAGTTCGACAGATGAGCATCGCCGCACAGCTGCACCCGCAGGTCGGTCGAGGCGGTGCGTGACAGATCGGACGCCATGATTGCGGCACCGCCTCGGTAGAAGGTGAACGGCGTGACTCGCATTCGTGCGTGTCGGATCGGGACCAACGCCTGCAACCGGTCCTCATCCTGGGCGATCAAGAGATCCACCGGGTCCGGTCGGGCCGTCGTGTCGATCTCGGCATGTGACTCGAGCGGGACCGATGCGCGCCGAGCGAGCCCGGAGGCGACCCGTTCGCTCACCAGTTTCGTCGTTGTTGTTGTCGTCGTCGTGTCCGATGAGTCCACGGGCCTGCCTCGTTCGTCGTCGGGCCTGCGGAGAACGCGAGCGTTTCGCGGGCGATTTGACGGCCATCTTGGCAGCGAATCTCGCCGTGCGTGACCGCAGTGCTGGCGTTGGTGGCGATGCCGCTCGTGAGCGCCCCGCCCGGGGTCGTCACGGCATGCGGTCCCCGAAGTTGATGCCGAGGTCCCGGGCCGTGAGGATGGTGTCGCAGTCCGGCGGCACCGTCTTCATCTTGTCGGTTGCCTCCGCGAGTGGCACGTACGTGACCGTCGGTGGGTTGAGAGCCACCATCACACCATCGTGGCCCTCCTCCAGTGCTCGGACCGCTGCGGCTCCGAACCGAAGCCCGAGGAGTCGATCGAGCGAGGTGGGTGAACCGCCGCGGAGAAGATGGCCGAGCACGACGGTTCGGGCTTCTTTTCCGGTGAGCTCTTCGAGCTCCGCAGCGACCTGTGCGCCCACGCCGCCGAGCTGCTCCGCCTGTCCGACCGTCTTGCCCTTGACCGACACGGAACCGGCGACCGGCGCTGCGCCTTCGGCGACGACGACGATCGAGAACTTGGCGCCGCGCTCCTCGCGCTCTCTGATCGTCGCCGCGACCGGCTCGAGCTCGTAGGGGATCTCGGGAATCAGAACGCAGTGGGCGCCCGCCGCCATCCCGGCGTGCAAGGCGATCCAACCCGCGTAACGACCCATCACCTCGACCACGATCACCCGGCCGTGCGAGGTCGCGGTCGCGAACAGTCGGTCGATGCACTCGGTGGCGAATCCGACGGCGGTGTCGAACCCGAACGTCGCCGTGGTCTTGTCGAGGTCGTTGTCGATCGTCTTGGGTACCCCGATGACCCGGAGTCCGTGGCGATGGAGATGGTTGCCGATCGTGAGTGAACCATCGCCGCCCACGGTGATCAAGGCGTCGATTCCCTGCTCGTCGAATCGCTCGAGGACCTCGTGAGTCCGGTCGACTTCGATCCAGGTGCCGTCCGCTTGCTGCACCGGATACGCCGTCGGGTTGCCCTTGTTGGTCGACCCGAGGATCGTTCCGCCGAGATGAGAGATGCCGCGTACCGAATCGCGGGGGAGTGGAATCACGCCGCCGTCCGAGTAGCTCTCGGGGAACAGCAGTCCGTTGAACCCGTCTCGGATTCCGACGACGTCCCATCCGCGATTCAACGACGCGAGGGTCGCCGAGCGAATGACCGCATTGAGTCCGGGCGCGTCTCCGCCTCCGGTGCTGATGGCGACCCGTCGAATCTCTTTCATCGCACCACGGTATGACATGTTCGCGCCGCCGCGCGGAAAGGTCATCGAGCGTTCACGCAGGCGATCCGGGAGCATCGCGTTGGACCTCCGTACAGACGCCGATGCCGGGGAGTCGATCTTCGTCGCTCCACAGCGTCAACCCGGTGCCCTCCTCACGCACCGCGCTGTCTCCTCGACGCGCGTCACGTCCGCGGGCCGAGATCCGCACCGAACATCGCGGCCGCTTCAGCCGATGCAACCGGCCGACCGAACAGGAATCCCTGGCCGTACGTACAACCGATCTCGGTGAGGATGTCGGCCTGCTGCTGGGTCTCGATGCCTTCAGCAGTGATCGCGATGCCCAGGTCTTCGGCGAGCGACACCATCAACTCGATGATTCGAAGCGCATCGACGTCGGTCGTCACGTCGGCCACGAAGCTCCGGTCGATCTTGAGCACCTGCGCCGGGAGTCGGTGCAGCCAAGCCATCGAGGAGTAGCCCGTGCCGAAGTCGTCCAAGATCACCGTGTAGCCGAGCTCACGGATCGTGTGCAGAAGTTCGACGGTGTACTCGGGATCGCGCATCGCTGCTGACTCGGTGATCTCGATGCGGATGCGCCGGGCGTCGACTCGTTCGGCGAGGAGCCGCAGACGGTTCGCGAGCTCCGGATCGACGAGATGGACCGGGGAGATGTTGATGGAGACGCTGAAGCCACTGGTGAGGAGACCGGCGTCGCTCCACGCCGCGAGATCGTCACCCACGATGTCGCACACGAGATCGTCGATCCGGACGATCAACCCGCTCCGTTCGGCATCGGGGATGAAGTCGTTCGGGGCGACCAGTCCGCGCGTCGGATGGTTCCATCGGACGAGGGCCTCAGCGCCCACCGAACGGCATCCGTCGAGCCGAACGATCGGCTGGTAGTACACCTCGAACTCTCGGCCTTCGCAAGCTCGGCGCAGCTCCTCGACCGACACGAGTTCGCGCTGCTGCGATTGGTGCAGGGCGGGGTGATACACGAGGACGCGATCGCCGCCGAGCTCGGCTGCGGCGCGCGCGGCTCGCTCGGCTCGCATCACGGCGTCACCCGCGTCGCCGCGGCCTTCAGCGATACCGATCGACACCGGCAACCGGCCGATTGGTCCCGCGGTCGCACCCAACTCCGCCATGACCTGATCGGCGAGACGACGCAGCGCCGCGAGGTCTCCGCCGGCTGCATCGCCGTCGAACGAGGTGACGCCGATGGCGGAGTCGCCCAGCCGCGCGGTGCGACCATCGGCGTCGACCACGTCCCGCACGATTCGGGCGATCTCGGGAACGAGCCCGACCGCTGACTCGCCGTCGGCGACATCGAGAACGTCCGAGAACGACACCACCATCACACCCGGGGTCTGCTGGCGCTTGAGGACGTCACCCGCAAGCGTACGCAGGAACTGGCGACGGTTCGGCAGGCCGGTGTCGGGGTCATGTGTCTGGGCCCGCTTCGCTGCCTCAGTGGCCTGCCGGAGCGCCGTTCGATCGCTGGTGACCACGAGCACGTGGTCGATCCCCCCGACCGGGACCTCGACCGGTATCGCCATCGACTCCAGCGATCGCTCGCCGTCTCCGTCGCCGAGCGTCCATTCGATCGTCATCGGGTCGGCACGCTCGATCACGGTCGGGCCGAACTGTTTCCACCGACCTTCGATCCCGGCGTCGATGTGCGCGTCGAGTGCGCTCGCGTTGTCGGTGTCGTGGAGTGGTCGCAGAGTTCCGTCGGGGTTGAGTTCGGTGAAGTGGATCGGAGTCAACTCGTCCACCTGTCGGTACCGGTTCTGCTCGACGAGCAGTTGTGTGGCGACGTCTTCGTGGAGCCGTCGAACGGAGGCAGCGAACAACGCTGCGATCACACCGCACAGCAGGAGATATTGCACCTCGACCTGGTCGTCGAAGTCCAAGGTTCGTCGAAGGCTGACGGACACGATCACCACCGCCACGACCATGCCGATTGCCGCTTGCAGCAGGTCCTGGCGGAGGGCGACCCACAGCAGTGGCAGCGTGGCGAGGATCACGAGTGCCGGTGGGCCGCCGCGCGTGACGAACGCCGACGACAGCACGGGCGCGCCGGCAACCGCCAGGACCATGAGGGCGTACTCCGTCCGGCGCGCCGCTGTGAGTTGGATCGTGTTGCGCGGTCGGAAACCTCGGCGAAGAGTCATGGCTGTGATCAACACGAGCGGTGTGATCGTTGCGATCGCCAAGGCGTCGCCGACCCAGAACACACGAAGGCCACGGATCGCTTCGCGCAGGTCGACGTCGTCGTTCGTCAGCGTTTCGCGCGCAGCCAGCAGGAGCATGGCTCCGGTCGGGGTGCACGCAATCCCGAGCAAGCCGAACCACGCGAACTGTCGTGGGTGGGCTCGACGAAGCGGTCGGGTACGCAATATCTCGGCGAAAACCGCGCTGGGCACGATGATCAGCAGTGCGATGACGACGGTGTCGGCAAACGAGTCATCGCCGGGGAAGAGCACACGTGCCGTGACCACGCGAACGACCAACGCCACCGGGATCCAGCGCGCCCCGCCGATCACGAACAACGAGAACATCACCCCGGCCGGAGCGAACAGTGGGCTGAACTCGCGGCCGTCGGCAAGGAATTCGAGCACCGCGGCGAGTCCGAAGTACAGGACAGCGAATCCGATGCCCAGAACGATGTTGCGCCGGGTCGTGTCGAGTGACCCGAGTGGTCCGGCACCAGGCTCTTTGAGCTCAGCTGCCGTCGTCATGGAGCGAGTGTAGGTGGTGTGCCTTTGACCACGGAGAGAGAACTCGACAGTTCGAACTCCCGAGTCGCAGGCCTCGCACGCGGCCGTTCCGACCGAAGTCACGCTCGCCACCCGGTCGTTGGTCTGACCATCGCACGTACAGTCGACCCGATGTCAGTCGATGAGCGAGGCCTCCCCAGGCCGCCGCTCGAGCCGACCCCGGACGCGCTCGCCGAACAGGATGTCGCGGAGGCGGATGGCGGCTACCCCCGGCGGCTTCTCCTCACCGTGATCGCGGGCATCGTCGTGTTCTCGTCGTCGATGACGATCGTCTCGGCCTCGTTGCCGACGATGGCTGAGGACCTGAACTCGACCGAGTCGTTCCTGGCGTGGGCGGTCACCGGACTCTTCCTCGTGATGGCCGTGGGAACACCGATCCTCGGGCGGCTCGGCGACGTGTTCGGTCATCGTCGCCTCTTCATTGCGGGCTCGCTCGTGCTGGGAGTCGGCACCGTGTTCTGTGGCCTCGCGCCGACCGCTTTCGCCTTCGTGGCAGCCCGCATGTTCGTCGGTCTGGGCATCGCTGCGACGTTCCCGAGCGCGATGGCCTTGATCATGGATGCCTACCCCGAGCACCGGCGGTCCGAGGCGATGGGCTGGTTCCAGATGGCGATGACAGGTGCACCCGTCATGGGCCTGATCGTCGGCGGTCCGCTCATCGACGCCTTCGGATGGCGGGCGCTCTTCGCGGTACTCGCGCCGATCTCACTCGTCGGAACCACGCTCGCGTGGCGAATCATCCGCCCCGATGCGGCCCGCGATGACGACAAGCCGGTGTCGATCGACTGGTCGGGAGCCGCCTCGCTCGCTGCGGCCACGCTCGGATTCCTCCTCTTCCTCGAGCGTGGAGCGACCGCAGGGTTCTCTGATCCGCTCGCACTCACACTCGTCGGCGGCGCAGTGCTGTCGCTCGCCGGGTTCGTCTGGATCGAGCAGCGCGTCGAGCAACCGATGCTGAGGCTCGACTACTTCCGGAGGCGGAACTTCACCGGCCCGCTCATCGCGAACCCACTCAGCCAGTTCGCCTACATGGGTGGCTTCGTCATCGCTCCGCTCCTGCTCGACGAGTTGTTCGGCTACACGGTGTCGGCGATCGCACTGGTGCTGCTCGCGCGGCCGCTCGTGTACAGCGTGTTCTCGCCACTCGGCGGGCGCCTCGCCACCACGGTGGGCGAGCGCCGCATGATCATCGCCGGATCGACTCTCATGGTCGCCTCGATGCTCGCGTGGGTCGCCGGGGCCCGATGGACCAACCTGCCGATGATCATCCTCGGCCTGGTTCTGTCCGGACTCGCGATGGGGCTCGCCTCGCCGTCGTATTCGACCACGGTCGCAGCGGCAGTTGACGACGGCGACCTGGGCATCGCCAACGCGATGGGGTCCACGATGATGAACATCGGAATGCTCATGGGCATCCAGACGATGTTCCTGGTGCTCGGTTCGGGTCGGGGACCCGATGACTTCGCAACGGTCTTCCTGTTCGGCGCAGTGGTGGCCGCGGTCGGGCTCGTCGGCGGGCTCATGGTGTCGTCCAGCACCCGCGACTGACGGGAATGCGCGAGGCGTTCGCGCGCGTTGTGCTTCCACATGGACATCGACGCGATCCGCACCGAGATCATCGAGCTGCATCGGGCCTTCGAAGCCTGCTTCGCTGGTGACGGTGCAGGCATCGAGCGGGTCGATGCCTCACTCGCCGACGATCATCACTTCGTCGGCCCCGATGGTGCGTTGGTGCCGCGTGCGGCGATCATCGACAGCTTGCGCAACGTGGCGGGCGCGGAGATCGCGATCGAGATCCGCAACGTCGTGCCGGCCTGGGAACGCGGGTCGCTCGTATGCGCGAGCTACGAGGAATGGCAGCGCCGACCGGTCGGTCAGACAGCACGCCGTTCCACTGTGGTGTTCGAACGTGGCACGAGTGCTCCCGGCGGCCTGCGATGGTTGAGCGTCCACGAGACGTGGCTCGACATCGACCACGGATGAGCTCGCGGACGATCAGGCGAACCTGCGTCCGTTGCCTCGACCAGGCGGAGCGCGCCGTGCTGTAGTGGGGTGATGATCCACGGCCCGGCCTCTGACGACATCGGTTGGCGCGGCCAGGACCATGACGCCCCCGACGTCGCTGAGCTGCGGGAGCACCTCCAGCGACACAACGGACTGACCGGTCTCGACGTCGTCGAGCCGGGCGATGTCCAACGAGCGGTGCGCATCTTCCGTCGTGACGGCTTCGTCGTGATCGGGGATGTGCTCGATGCCGAGCAGTGCGAGATCCTGCGCTCGGGCGTCGTCGAGGTCGCGCGAGAGATCCTCGCGCTCGACGACGCCCGCGACGGAAACCGAGGATCGCACCGCTACTCGTTCGGCGGATCGACCGCGACGCGCCGCGTGTTGCACCGACCCGAGGGGCAGATGTTGCTCGACGTGACACCCGTGCTCGACGTGGTCGAAGCAATCTTCGAGTCATCGCAGTTCACGTTGCGCTCGGCGAGCGGCGATTTCTGCCTGCCAGGCGCGACTGGCTACCAACCCCTTCACTCCGACATGGGCGACTACGTCGACGAACGGTCGAGCTTCTCCTCGTTCCACGATCCACGAGGCATGCTGACGACGAGGGATCTCCCGACGCCGTACATCTGCGCGAACTTCCTCCCGTTCGACCAGACGCGAATCAATGGTCCGACGCGGCCGATCCCTGGCAGCCAGCACGCGCGCGGACCGATCCCCACCCTCGACGACGAGCCCGAGTGGATGCGTTTGAGCACGGTGTGTCCCGTCCCCGCAGGGGCCGTTCAGCTGCGTGATGTCCGAGCCTGGCACGGAGGAACGCCCAACGTGTCCGACGAGTTGCGGGCGATCCCGAATCTCGAGTTCTACGCACCCTGGTTCCGCGAACCGACGGTGCCGGGCATCGAGTTCGAGAGTCACCAGCGACTCTCGCCGCGAGCGCAGGAGATCACTCGGTTCAGCGTGCTCGACTCCTCCCAGCGTCTCGAACCGTCGTATTCGGTCACGCCGTTTCGCCCACGGACCTGACCACGCCACCGTGTCGGAGCGGGTCAGACCCACTCCGACACGGTCACGCATCCGCCGTTCTGGTTCGGCGGCGTGCCGCATGGCCACCGGTGTCCGCGGTGACCGACGGATACGGTGCCCGAAATGGCAGTGGCGGGCGAACGACGATCGTGGATCACCGTCGCACTCGGCACGATGTGCAGCGCGCTGCCCGCTTTTCTCACCGGAGCGCTGGGCGTGCAGTTGCGTGATGAACTCGACTTCTCTGCGACGGAGGTCGGCCTCGCGATGGCGGCGTCGTTCACGTGTGCGGCCGTCGGCTCGGCGCCCATGGGTCGAGTCGCCCAACACCTCGGTCCGCGCCGTGGCCTCCAAAGTGGCCTGGTCGTGTCCGCGTTCACGATGCTCGCGATCGCAGTGGCGGCACGGGAGTTCTGGCAGTTCTGCCTCGTGCTCGGCATCGCCGGACTGGCGAACTCGTTGAATCAACCCTCGGCGAACCTGTTGCTGGCCACACACATCGGTCGGGACCGCCTGGGATTCGCGCTCGCCACCAAACAGTCGGGGATGCCCGCCGCGGCGCTCCTCGGTGGAGCTGCGGTACCCGCCGTCGCACTCACGCTCGGCTGGCAGTGGGCCTACGGCTTCGCCGCGATCCTGGCGGTCGGTGCGATCGTGTCGCTCCCACCCGACGTGGACGTCGCACGCGACGCGCCACATGCGGTCAGCACTGCGCAGGCCGGCGATGGAGCGCGCCCGGATCTCGGGACGCCGCTGCTCTTGCTCTATGCGCTCGTCGGGCTGCTCGGCGCCACGAGTGCAGGTGCGATGGTCGGCTTCATCACCGGCGGCGCCGAAGCTTCGGGGATCTCACCCGGAGCGGCCGGGTTGGTGCTGAGCCTCGGATCTGCTGTCGGGGTCGTGAGCCGCCTCGTGCAGGGCTGGCAGGTTGACCACCTCGGCATCTTGCCGATCGGGCGCCTGGTCTGGCTGTTCGGATTGGGCGGTTTCGGTGTGCTGCTGCTCGCTGTCGACGTTCCCGCCACCTATCTGATCGCACCTGTGCCGGCGTTCGCGTTCGGGTGGGCGTGGCCCGGATTGTTCAACCTGTCGGTCATCCGGAACAACCCGAGCGCGCCGGCCGCAGCGACCGGCATCAGCCAGGTGGGGGTGTTCGCCGGTGCTGCGCTCGGCCCAGCGCTCGGCGGCGTCATCATCGACGCCGCCGGGTATCGCACGCTCTGGCTGTTCGCTGCGTCGACGTTGCTCACCGGTGCGGTGATCGCGGTGTACCTGCGCACGCAGATCACCGCGAACCGTCGGCGAATGGAGACTGCGGCCACCGCCTGATCGAGTTCGATCAGCGGTGTTCTTTGCGCCACACGATCTTGAGGCCCGACCAGATCTCGGAGATCCCGCACACTTTGACGTCGACGAGCTTGGTACGGAGCACGGTCTCGCGGACGACGTCGCCGGTGAGGTCGGTCTCGACCCCACTGGTCTTCTTTGGCCACCCCAGCCACAACGTGCGATCCGGAAACACGGCCTGGCCGAGGTCGTCGAGCGCGCGTTCGAGGTCGACCCGAGCGGTGAAGAACGCGACGACCACGTCGGGTCGGTCGCCGAGGTCGTCGACGAATTGGACGTCGTCGGGGAGGTCGCCGAGCAAGCGACGGAAGTCTGCGGGCTCATCGACCGTGGCCACGCCGTGACCGGCCTTGATTCCGAGCTTCTTCGCCAGTGGAGTTCCGGAGTATCCGGCGGTTGCCATGCCATCGCCCTTCTCGTGTGGAGCTGTCTGGTTCGGACGTCACCGTAGGCGGGTCGGAGTGACGCCGCGGAGCGCGCCGGTCCGCGTGCGAGACAGGAACGAGCCCTGCGTTTCAGGCGTTGCGCTCCTCGTGGCGCATGGCCCAGGCGAACAGTGCGATACCTGACGCGACGCCTGCGTTCAGCGAGCGCGTCGAGCCGTACTGCGTGATCTCACATGTCATCGCGGCGGCGCCTCGTGCCGCAGGTGAGAGGCCGGGTCCTTCCTGGCCGAACAACATGACGCAGGCCTCGGGGAGCCGCGCCGACTCGATGGGCCTCGCTTCGGTGACATTGTCGATCGCGACGATCGGCAGACTCGCAGCGTCTGACCAGGCGGCGAACGCGTCGACGTCGGGGTGGTGATGGAGGTGGAGGTAGCGATGCGTCGACATCGCGCCGCGCCGATCCCAGCGGTGAGGGCCGATCACGTGGACCGCCGCCACGTTGAATGCGTTCGCGTTGCGGACGACCGTCCCGATGTTGAAGTCGTGCTCCCAGTTCTCGATCGCGACGTGGACCGGGTGACGGCTGGTGTCGAGGTCGGCGACGATCGCATCGACCGACCAGTAGCGGTATCGGTCGACGACGTTGCGGCGGTCACCCTCGGCGAGCAGTACGGGGTCCAGTCGGTCGTCATCGGGCCAGGGCCGCGGGTGCGGGCCGACGCCGATGCTCGAGTCGTTGGTCATCGTCGATTCGAAGTCGGTGATTCGCCGGATCAGCGAGGTCGGTGTTCGGTGCCCTCGCCCGCGGTGATGAAGACGACCGTCGCCGATGCACCGGGCTCGACGTCGGCCGTGTGCCACACACCGGGTTCGTTCACCACGGCCTGACCGGCCTCGATCCTCGTGGTGTTGACGTCGCCGTCGGGCGACTCCTGCGTGAGCGAGATCGATCCGGCGACGCAGAGCACGAGTTCCGCGCCCTTCGGGTGCATCTCCCACGAGTCCCATGACTCGTCGAAGGTCCACATCGCCACGAGGCGACCTTCGACGCCGTCGGACGCATGCGCCTGGCCGTATCCGGCATACCACTCCATCTCGCCGGTGTGGCGAGGCAGCGACTCGACGGTGGCACCCAGGCCGAGGTGGACGAAGTCGCCGGCGTCGAACTGCATCACGTCGCTCATCGGTTCAGCTTTCCACATCTTGATCACGCGCCGCGCCGAAGCATCCGGTGGGCCGCCCTGCGTCGTCGCCCGCGTCGTCGCGTCCGTCGGATGCATGATCGGCCCTGGTCAGCGGTATTGCTCGCCGGCGTGTGTCGCACCGCGCACACGGGCGCTTGGTGGTTGTGAGGGATCCAACCGAGCCCAGAGCGCAGCGTGCGACGCCGGGGACAAACCGTTCACGAGCGGGGAACCGACCGGAAATCGCGGAGCGGTCAACTGTGCGCCATGCGTAACAACGACCTCACTCGCCGTCAGGCGATCATCGCACTGTCTTCGCTCTCGGCGGGCGGTCTCGCGCTGGCAGCCTGCGGTGGCTCTGACTCCGCCTCGACCGACACGACGGCGGCAGGTGACACGACGTCGGGCGGATCGACCGCTCCAGCGGCCTCGACGGGCGGCGCGATCGAGAAGCCGAACCTCACGCTCGGCTTCATCAAGCTCACCGACATGGCGCCCCTCGCGATCGCACTCGAGAACGGGTACTTCCTCGAAGAGGGTCTCAACGTCACGCTCGAAGCGCAGGCGAACTGGCGCGTCCTGCTCGACGGTGTCATCAGCGGCGCACTCGATGCTGCGCACATGCTGGCCGGACAGCCGCTCGCCGCGACGATCGGCTACGGAACTGCCGCCAAGCTCATCGCTCCATTGAGCCTCGACCTCAACGGCAATGGCATCACTGTGTCGAACGAGGTCTGGGACATCGTGCGCCCGAGCCTGCCCGAGAACGCCGACGGGAATCCGGAGCATCCGATCTCGGCGTCGTACCTGCAGGCCGCGATCGATCAGTTCGCCGCAGACGGCAAGCAGTTCAACATGGGCATGGTCTTCCCGGTCTCGACGCACAACTACGAACTGCGCTACTGGCTCGCCGCGGGCGGCATCGGCCCGGGCTTCTACACGCCCGGCGATGCTGTCGGCACGGTGGCTGCTCAGGTCCCGCTGTCGGTCACGCCGCCGCCACAGATGCCCGCGACGGTGGAGGCGGGCACGATCGACGGCTACTGCGTCGGCGAGCCGTGGAACCAGGCGGCTGTGTTCCAGGGCATCGGTGTCCCGATCGCCACCGACCAGCACGTCAAGACCACGAATCCCGAGAAGCTCTTCGGCATACGCGAAGACTTCGCCGAGCAGTACCCGAACACCGCCCGCGCGATGTTGCGAGCACTCATCCGAGCACAGCAGTGGCTGGACGCCGACGACAACGCCAACCGTGAAGCGGCGGTCGACATCCTCGCCCGCAGCGAGAACGTCGGCGCGGACCGCGAGGTGATCGCGGCATCGATGACCGGTGTGTTCACGTTCGAGCAGGGCGACACCCGGCCCGCCCCGGACTTCAACGTGTTCTACCGCGACTTCGCGGGCTACCCCTACTACTCGGACGCGATCTGGTACCTGTCGCAGATGCGCCGCTGGGGCCAGATCGATGTCGACCAGAGCGACGAGTGGTACGTCGAGCAGGCGCAGAACACCTACCGCCCCGATCTCTACCTCGAAGCTGCTCAGGATCTGATCGATGCCGGCACGATCGCCGCCGCTGACGTCCCCGAGACCGACGGATTCCGCGGGGTTGAAGACGACTTCATCGATGCGATCCCGTTCGACGGCGCAGCCCCGAACGCATATCTCGAGTCGCTCGACATTGGTCTCAAGGCGGGCCAGACCGTCACGGCCAACGGTGTTCAGGGCTGAGCCCAGGCGCCGGAATCCACTCGCCGAACATCTCTGATCCGCACCGAACCGAGAGGACCACCAA
>JBGCFW010000107.1:0-8585 GCA_045107155.1 Ilumatobacter sp.
TCTGGTGATACCGGTACGCGCCGAAGCGGACGAACTGGGCGGTGGCACTCGAGGGGCTGCACCGCACGACGTCGCCTGGCTCGAGGAGCGCCGCTGGTTGACCGTCGATCGCGACATCGGCGCGGCGATGGCCGGCGACCTCGACTTCCACGACCTCGGTCGGGCTCAGCACGAGCGAGCGGTCGAACAACATGTGCGGCGAAACCGGCGTGAGCAAGATCGCCCGATGCTGTGGCGAGACGATCGGCCCGCGCGCCGACAACGAGTAGGCGGTCGAACCGGTGGGAGTCGACACGATCAAACCGTCGGCCTCGTAGTGGGTGAACGGGTCGCCGTCGATTCGTGCGAGAAGTCGAACGGTGTGCCCCGACATGCTCTTCTCGACGACCGCCTCGTTCAGCGCTCGCCCGGCGTGCTCGCCGTTCACCGCAATGTCGAGCATCATCCGGTCGTCGATGTGCCACTCCCCCGACGCGGCGCCCAGCGCGAATCGGTCGAGCGCTGCGGTGAGTCCCTCGGGTTCGACCTCGGTGAGGTAGCCGAGCGAGCCGAGGTTCACGCCGATGAGGGGCGTCTCGGCGCCGTCGAGGAGTTGGACGCTGCGCAGCATGGTGCCGTCGCCGCCGAGGCTGACGACCACGTCCGCATCGGCGAGTGGGTCCGCAGCGGCGAACGAGGGCAGGCGCAGGCGGTCCGCGTCCTCAGCTGGGAGTCGCAGCTCGACGCCATGCCGTTCGCACCATGCGACGACGTCGGCCGCGTGTGAGATGACTTCCGGACGTTGGTGGTGGGCAACGAGGCCCATTCGAGCGATCATCACGAGACGTCACCGGGTGTCACGGCGTGCACCAGGAACTCGACGTTTCCATCGGCGCCGGTGATCGGCGACGTGACCCATCCGCACAGCTGGCAACCGGCGTCGACCAGCGCCTCGCCGACCTCGGCGCGGACGCGGGCGTGAATCTCGGGGTCTGACACGACGCCGCGGCCCCGACTGACCTCGGCGCGGCCCGCCTCGAACTGTGGCTTGACGAGCAACACCATGAACGCGCCAGGTTTGCACACTGCCAGCACCGGGGCGATCACCAGCTTGAGCGAGATGAACGACAGGTCCCCGACCACGCCGTCGACCGGCCCGCCAATGATGTCGAGGTCGATCGCTCGAATGTTCTGGCGTTCGAGATTGACGACGCGAGCGTCGGCGCGCAAACGCTCGTGGAGTTGGCCGTGCCCGACGTCGACCGCCACCACCTCTGCGGCTCCGCGCTGGAGTGCGCAATCCGTGAAGCCACCGGTGGATGCTCCGGCATCGAGGAGCCGAAGACCGCTGACGTCGATCGCGAATTCGTCGAGCGCGTGCTCGAGCTTTTCGGCGCCACGCCCCACGAAGCGTGCTGGCGGGCCATCGATGACGAGCGCGTCGGCCGGGGACACCTGGCGAGATGCCTTGGCCGCCACCGCGCCGTTGACGAACACTCGGTCGGCCTCGATCAGTTGTTGCGCGACGCTCCGGCTCGGGACGAGTTCACGTCGGACGAGTTCGGCATCGAGCCGCCGGCGAGCGGCCATGAGATCGAAGCGAGTCGATCAGCGTGCGGAGCGCTTGGTCGCGACCTTGCGGACGCCGGACGAACCAACGGCCTTCTTCTTCGCAGCGGTCTTCTTGGCGGCGGTCTTTTTCTTCGCAGGCGACTTCTTGGCTGCTGCGGTCTTCTTGGCAGGCGACTTCTTCTTGGCGGGGGCCTTCTTCTTGGCCGCTGCCTTCTTCCTGGCAGGCGACTTCTTGGCCGCTGCGGTCTTCTTGGCAGGCGCAGCCTTCGCGGAGGCCTTCGCCGGTGTGGTCCTCTTCTTCGCCGGGGCGGCCTGCCCCTCGTCGTCGCGTGATTCGCCGACGCGTTCCGC
This sequence comes from Ilumatobacter sp., assembly GCA_045107155.1. GTDB lineage: Bacteria > Actinomycetota > Acidimicrobiia > Acidimicrobiales > Ilumatobacteraceae > Ilumatobacter_A. Next base: position 1,903 of record JBGCFW010000107.1, read on the forward strand.
GAGGTTCTCAGCGAGATCCTCGAAGCGGTCTTCGAGCTCATCGAAACGTTCAGACATCCAGCCGACTTGCTTCGCGACCTCGCGCTGGATGGTCTCGGAGAGGCGCTCGGAGGTGTCGCGGCCGCGGTCGACGAGTCCGCCGATGAGCTTCTCGGCATCGCGGCGCTGCACCTCGCCGGCGCTCACGAGTCCGCGCACCACGGACTCGGCTTGTTTGCGGGACACCTCGCCGAACTGCACGCCGGCGTCGAGGAGTCGTTGAAGCGTCGAGGCTGCCATACGCGCACCTTATCTGCGCTCGAGGACCTGCTTCAGCGACGGCAGCCCAGGTCGGTCACCGATCGAGTTCGTCGATCACCGACGCGAGATCGGCGTGTGTTCCCGCGCCTGCGACCGTGACGCCGCTCTCGACGAGAGCGAACCGGCAACCGAGCCGATCTGCGAACAGGCCGTCGGTCTCGGGGCGGTCACCGACCATCAACATGGTGTCGGGCAACATGGTGTCGGGCCCGCCACCGACGAGATCGAGCACCAGGGCGGCCATCGGCTGTTCGGGCTTCCCGGCGATGATCGCCTCGACGCCGCCCACCGCTTCGACGGCACGGAGGATCGCTCCGCCGCCAGGGTCGAGGCCGTCGGTCGTCGGGTAGGTGCTGTCACCGTTGGTGCCGATCAGGCGAGCGCCGGCATGAATGGCTCGACCGGCGACACGGAGACGCGCATAGTCGAAGTCTCGATGCAAGCCGACCAGCACGGCGTCGAACGGATCGTCGAGGACGGCCTCGTCGCCGACATTCAACACGGCGTCAGCGCCACGAGCTTCGACGGCTTCGACCACGCCAGGTCCTCCGGTGACCAGCACACGCTCGCCAGCGCCGACCAGGAAGGCGCCAGCCATCGCAGAGGACACGACATCGCCCGATGCATCGATGCCGATCTCGGCGAGCGCCGCCTCGTGGGTTCCCAGCAACGACGCCGAGTTGTTCGTCACGAACAGGACCCGGGCCCCGGACGAGCGGATCCGAGCGATCGCATCGACGGCGCCGGGAATCGGTTCGTGCGCCAACCACACCACACCATCGAGATCACACAGCAGGGTGTCGACTCGGCGGCCGTCGATCGGTGAACTCGCATCTCGTGGCATCCTGTTCAGCGTGCCACGGTTCACTCCCTTCCCCGCCCTGCGCTACACGAACTCGCTGATCGATGATCTCGTCGCTCCGCCGTATGACGTGCTCTCCGATGCCGAACTCGATGCGTTGAACGCTCGCGACGAGCACAACATCACCCATGTCGCCGTGCCACGCGAAGCCGACGGCCCCGGCCGGTACGAGCGCGCCGGCGAGCAACTCCGCCAGTGGATCGAGGCGGGTGTCATGGCGTTCGACGATTCACCCACCTACACGCTGTACCGCATGTCGTTCACCGATGCGACCGGGGCTGCTCGCGACATCGTCGGGGTGCTCGGTGGTCTCGAGGTCGGTCCGTACGGCGAGTGCGGAGTGCTCCCCCACGAACGAATCACGCCGAAGGCCTCGACCGATCGCCTGGATCTGACACGGGCGACACGGGCCAACATGTCGCCCGTGTGGGGCCTGTCGCTCGCCGCCGGTCTCACAGAGCTGCTGGTCGAGCCGGGCGAACCGATCGCGTCGGTCAGGCTCGAAGGTGTCATGCATACGGTCGAGCGGGTGAGCGATCCGACTCGGATCGCGGCGATCGGCGCGAAGATCGCCACCGATGACGTGCTGATCGCGGACGGACACCACCGATTCGGCGTGGCTCAGAAGTTCCGCGACGAGATGCGCACTGCCATTGGTGACGACACGCCGGCCGAAGACACGCTCGTGTTCGTCAGCGAGTTGGTGGACGAGCAACTGAGCGTCGAAGCGATCCACCGCCTGTATTCGGACATCTCGCTCGACGACCTCGTCGCGGCACTCGACACGGCGTTCGAGCGGTCGGATGCCGGAACGCCGGATGCCTCGACGCTCGCCGAGATGGACGACCGGGGTGTGCTGTGTCTCGTGCGGCCCGATGGAACCGCCGAGTGGCTGACCCCTCGCGCCGGCGCATTCGACGGAGTGCGCTCGCTCGATGGACTGTGGCTCGAGACGGTGCTCGCCGACGTCGACCACTCGGTCACCTACCAACACGGCGTGGACCGAGTCGCGGCGGCCGTGACGGGTGGCGATTCCGTGGCTGGGGTGCTGATCCGCCCCGTGAGCGTCGCCGAGATCGAGCGGACTGCTCGCGAAGGCATGGTGATGCCGCCGAAGTCGACGTTCTTCACTCCGAAGTTGCTCACCGGCCTGGTCGTGCGGCCGCTCGCCTGACTCTCGTCTTACTCATGACGCTTCCGCTGTCAACCGCACTCCGAACCTGACGGGGCCGAGGATGCCAGGATGGGCGCCATGAATGACGTCGGCCGAGCGGGATCAGGAAGCCCCTGGACCGTCATGCTCGCATTCGTTCTGACAGCGTTCATCGCAGCCGGGGCCGTCGCCGTCTACTTCGTGGCGGCCGACAACGACACGGTGCCCACATCGGCTGGTCAAGCCGGCACCGGCCGCGAGGAGATCCGCGCCGTCGAGCCCGCTGATGCGGGAGAACCGGCCACCTCCGTCTCTGACTCCACGGCAACGACCACCGAGCCGACCGTCGCGTCCTCGGTGTCCACCGAGTCCGATCCGACAACCACGCCAGCACCGACCACGCAGCCCGAACCGGATCCGACACCGGCCCCGACACCCGAGCCGACGCCGGCTCCGATCCCGGTCCCCGCGGCGCTTTCGTCGGGCACGGCCTCTGAAGTGATCGGTGACTACCTCCGTGCCGCAGACGGCGGTGAGCTGGACGACGCGTGGGCGATGCTGTCCGGCGCCTACCAAGCTCGCTACATCGATGGCTTCGCGGGGTTCAGCCGTTTCTGGGGTGATCGGGTGCGACTCGCCGGACCGGCATCGCCGAACATCGACGTGGTCATGAGCGACGCGGACTCGATCCTCGTGCACACCACGCTCTGGTACGACGTCTGCAACGAGGACCTGGGCGTCATCGAACGGAGTACCGAGCGCATCGAGATCGGCATCCTTCGGATCGACGGCCAGCTCGTGATCGACACCTACACGTTCCTCGGCCTGGTCGAGAACCCTGAACAGGGACCCTGTTGACCTGGCGTGCGTCTGCCTCACTCGTCGCTCGCACACGCGAGCGATTGATGTCGATTTCCGAAACACCGGTCTCGCCGGAAATCGCCTCGCCGAGACGTGCGTTGTGACGACCTGATGCTCGACTCGACCATGCGCCCGGTGAAAGACCGTGCGCTCGCTCCCCTGGCCCGGACGGCGATCGTCCGGATCCATCCCACGGTCGTGTCGGCGGTCGGGCTCGGGTTCAGTCTCGGTGCGGCACTCGCAGCGTCGCAGCAGCTCGCTGCTCTCGCTGTCGTCTCCTGGCTCCTCGGCCGAGTCGCCGACGGGGTCGACGGACTGATCGCACGAGCCAGTGATCGAGCGAGCGACGTCGGCGGGCTGATCGACTTCGTGTTCGACACCATCGGCTACGCCGTGATCCCGGTCGGGCTCGCCTTCGGGATCGACACTCGCACAGGCTGGATGGTGACGGCGGTCTTGCTCGCGAGCTTCTACCTCAACGCGGTGTCGCTCGGCTACGTGGCGGCGCTGTTGGAGAAGCGGGCGCTCGGTGCCGAAGCACGAGGGGAGCTCACCAGCGCCACCCTGCCACGGGGGCTCGTGGAAGGCACCGAGACCATCGCCTTCTTCACCATCGCACTCGCGTTCCCCGATGTCGCTGTCTGGACCTGGTCGGCCATGGCGGCGCTCGTGGTCGTGACCGCACTCGAACGGGTCCGCTGGGCCACAGGAGTACTCCGATGAACACAGACGCCAACACCGCATCCACGTCGAGCGCCGGCGCCACCGCCGATGCAGGGGTCGACGAGGTCGCGTCCACCGGTCGGCTCAGCCCGACCGTGAGGACGTGGCTCCAGCGGGGCGCAGTGGCCGCCCTGTGGATCACTGCACTCGTGTTGTGGCGGAACTACCAGACATCGAATGATCTCTCGACGCTCGAAGCCGGGCAACGCTTCATCGACGAGATCGACGCAGCGTGGTGGGGCATCCTCGCCTACATCGGCGTGTACTTCCTCCGGCCAATCGTGCTGTTCCCCGCGTCGGTGCTGACCGTGATGGGCGGGCTCCTGTTCGGCCCGTGGGTCGGCGTCGCCGTGGTCGTGTTCGCGGCGAACGCGTCGGCGATGATCGCGTACGGCATCGGCCGACTGCTCGGCAAGGCGCCAGGAACCGATGACATGGCGCCCGAGGAGGGCGATGAATCGTTCGTCGAGAAGTGGAGCGGACGCCTCCGCGAGAACAGCTTCGAGACCGTGTTCATCATGCGCTTGCTCTTCCTCCCCTACGACCTCGTCAACTACGTCTGCGGCGCGCTGCGCATCAGGTGGACCTCGTTCCTCCTCGCAACGGCGCTCGGATCGTTGCCGGGAACCATCTCGTTCGTGCTCCTCGGAGCCTCACTCGAACGAATCGACGAGGGCTTCGGAGGCATCAACCCGATCTCCGTCGTCTTCAGCGTGCTGATCTTCGTGGTCAGCATCGTCATCTCCCGCATCGTCAAGAAGAAGCAGGCTGCAACATGACCCAACCGACCATCACCCACGACCCTCGGTTCGATCCGGGCAAGGTCTACAAGGCCGCCGTGATCGGAGCCGGCTCGGGCGGCTTGACCCTGGCGATCGGTCTCGCTGGGTTCGGTCACGACATCGCACTCATCGAGGGCGGTGCCGTCGGCGGCGACTGCACCAACGTGGGCTGTATCCCCTCGGAGGCGTTGCTCCACGCTGCACACGCCGGTCTCGACGACCCCTTCGGTTACGTCCGCAAGCTCCGCGACGACCTCAACCGTGATGAAGACCACGAGATGGTCGAGCACGAGCAGATCCACCTGGTGCGCGGCCATGCAAAGCTGACGAAGAAGACCGGTGACGACCACGTGATCGACGTGACCGGGGCCGACGGGACGGTCGTGCAGGTGCGCGCCGAGCACGTTGGCATCTCCACGGGGTCTCTTCCCGTGCAGTTCCCCTTCGATGGTCTCGACCCAGATCGCGTCCTGACCAACGAGACCGTCTTCGAGCTGCCACAGGTGCCTGACAAGACCGTGATGGTCGGAGGCGGCGTGGTGTCGATGGAGATGGCGACGGCGTTCCGCGACCTCGGCGGCGAGGTACACATCGTCGAGCTCGCCGACCGTGTCATGGGCAACGACGATCCGCTCGTGTCCTCGACCATCCAGGCTGCTCTCGAAGCGCGAGGCGTCACGTTCCACATCGGAACGTCGATCGAACGCTTCGACGGCACCACGGCGCATCTGGGCGACGGCACCACCATCGACGATGTCGACAAGGTGCTGCTCGCCGTCGGCCGCCGGCCTCGCGTCGACGGCCTCGGGCTCGAGGAGGCCGGCGTCGAGTTCTCGAAGCGTGGCATCGTCGCCGACTCGTGGGGCAAGACCAGCGTCGAGGACGTGTGGGCCGTCGGTGATGTCACCGGAAACACGGCGACCACGCACGGGGCGAACTCGATCGCTCGACGCACGATCCGGGCCATCGCGCTCCCCCTCCCCACGGTCGGTGGTCCGCGTGTTCAGGCGAACGCTGTGTACAGCCGGCCCGAGATCGCTTCGGTCGGCATCTCGATGGACGAGCTGAACGCCCTTGGGGCGTCGGGTCGCCGGCGGCTGGAGGTACGACTCGCCGACATCGACCGTGGTTACACCGACGGCGTCGAGCACGGTGTGGTGATGGTCGACGTCGAGCGGTTCAGCGGCAAGGTCCTGCGCGCAGCGATCGTCGGCCCCGGCGCCGCCGAGATGATCGGGATGTTCACGCTGATGATCGATCACGGCATCGGTCTGCGCAAGGTCTTCGGGCAGGTGCATCCCTATCCGTCGTACTCGATGGCGATCGGCAAGCTCGCGGACGAGTTCGCCGGCGAGACGTACCGTGCCATCCACAAGGAGTGGTTCGCCATGGCCCGAAGCAGGGTCCGTCAGCGCTTCTCGTGATCGCGACGTGGTGGTCGCCGACCACCGATGCGGGTGTGGTGGTTCAGGTGATCGTCACACTCCTGATCGGCGTCGCGGTCGCGGTGGCGGTGCGCAGAGAGCGATCACTCGTCCTGTTCGCGGTCGGCATCACGATGGTTGTGTTGGGCTGGTATGGCATCCGCGGGTTGCACTAGACCCTTTCCGTGTCCGACCTCCGCCAGCGGCTTGCCGAGCTCCCCATCGAACGACTCGTCTCGCTGATCTCGGGTGGAGGCTTCTGGACCTCGGAGGCGAACACGGACCTCGGCATTCCGTCGTTCGTGCTCACCGACGGTCCACACGGCCTTCGGCGTCAACCCGCCGACGCCGATCACCTCGGCATCGGCGACTCCGTTCCTGCCACGTGCTTCCCCACGGCATCGAATCTCGCATCATCATGGGACCCCGCGGTGCTCACCGAGGTCGGCGCAGCCCTCGGTCGGGAGAGCCGCGCCAACGGCGTCGGGGTGCTCCTCGGTCCTGGGCTCAACATCAAGCGGCACCCGGGATGCGGACGAAGCTTCGAGTACTTCTCGGAGGATCCGTTGCTTTCGGGA
>JBGCFW010000108.1:0-12636 GCA_045107155.1 Ilumatobacter sp.
AGAGCGTCGTGGAGATTCAGTGGGGAGACCACGGGGCCCTTGGCAGCGATGAAGCGAGCGATCGAGGGCGCACGCTCGTGGTCCGGCGGGACGGTGGTCGGCTTCAACGCCTGGTCGACTCCTCGACGGGGCGCACGATTCTCGACGTCGCTTCGGTCGGCAATGAGGTCTCGTCGTCGGACCTGCTGGCCAACGGAGTGATCGCGCGATCCGGTGTCGGCTCGAACGCGTCGCGTCGAGCGGTCGACCTCGACGGACGAACGATGTGGACGTTGCCCGGCGCAGGGCGCCTGGCGGTCGGCGATCGCGTGGTCCTCGATTGGCGCCAGGTGGTCGATGACACCGGTGCGGAGGCGCTGAACGTCGCCGCTTTCGGGGCACTCGTCGACGACCCGCCGTCGTGCACGACGGCGAACGAGAGCTTCCAGGGCTTCCCGTCGTGATCGATGACCTTCTTGGCGACCGCTCGGGCGACGACAGTCCGTGGCGGCGCGGGGCCGACGTCGACTTCGTGCATCGTGAGCGGGCGGCCTTCGAAACGCGCCGTGAGACGTCACCGTTCACGACCGGCCCCAGAGCGGTATCGTCGCTCGGCGTCGCTCCCGGCCCTTCACCCGAGTCGGCGGGACCGGTATCGCCAGACCTCACTCGGGCGCAGAAGTCAGACGGGCAACGTCGCTCCGCGGGGTGGGCCGCTGGAGCCGTGGCCGGAGCGGTACTCGCGGCGGCGATCGGCGTGGTCCTGGTCGACGGCGACGCACCGGTTGGCGACCTGGCAGCACGCGACGATCTCGACACCGTTCTCGCCCCGGTGGTGCGCGCTGCGGCGGCCACGCCGATCCCTGTGTCCTCACCCTGTGTGGACCGACGTCTTCCCGAGTCGCTCGTCAGTCGTTGGGCAGTGGGTATCGATGGCGATGTCGTGGGCGACCTGGTCGCAGGAGCCGATCATCTGGCGATCGTGACCGAAGATGCCGGCGGCGTGCTCCGTCTGGCGTTGCTCGATGCCGTCGACGGTGCGGAGGCCTGGTCGACGGAGGCCACACCCGGTACGCGCCTCGTCGGCCTCACGGACGACGTGGCCCTCTCGGCGACGCTGGCCGACGGCCCGACCGGCTCGGCCTACGAGGTCACTGCCCGACGCGTGGGCGACGGCACGGTGGCGTGGACGCGCCGACTGTCGGCGGGTGCAACCTTCCGGTTCGCAGCGAACCAGGCGGGTTTGGTCGTCGACGACCCGGCAGCGGGGCCCGACGACATCGGCTTCACCTCGGTCATCGACGTCGAGTCGGGAGCGATCGAGAGCTCGAACGTGGGGCGGCTTCTCTCGTTCGACCAGGACGGTCGTCTCGTCACGCTTGCCGGCGACAAGGTGCTGGCGAAGTGGGGGCACCCGTCGTCGAGCTCGCTGCTCGGCGTGCGCAAGACCGGTGCGCCGGTCACCGTCCTCGGGTCCACGGTGCTCAGCGCCTCGGACCGACCCGGAGCGCTGGTGCTCTCGCGTCGGGAGGCGCCGATGGGGACCCGGACCGAAGACGTCGAGGTGGTGCCGCCCGACGGGTTCGACGAGCTCGGCGTCGTGGACTCGCTCACTGCTGTCGGAGACGATGCGGTGGTACTCACCAGCAACGGGTTCCTGGTCGGTGCGGAACTGGTCGACGACCGAGTCGAAGGACGATGGGTCGTGGAAGGTGTGCTTCTCGGCGAGGTGGCGAACGACCGTGGGAGGAGCCTGCTCGTGTCGTCAGACGGCGGAGCGACCCAGTCGCTGCTCGACGCAGCGACCGGTCGGGAAGTGGTGACCACAGCGACGGCAAACGGTGGTGTCGGGGTCGAGGATCTCTTCGCGAACGGTTCGTTGGTGCGCGGCGGCGCAGGCTCGGCGCCGACCGTGACGGCCTACGACCTCGACGGCGAGGTGATGTGGCGACTCGGTCCGCCGGCTGATGTCGCCATCGGCAACGGTGTGGGCTTCACACGGTTCCGTCAAGTCGGCACCGCGACGAGCCCACCGTCGATCTCGACCGGTGTGCAAGCGTTCGGCGAACCGACCCCTCGGTGTGCGTCTCGGCAAGACGGGGAACCTTCCAGCAGATGATCGAACGCGACGGCGACGTGAATCCGTGGGCGCCGGACTCGGGCGCCTCGTTCGAGCGCCCGCCACCGAGTACCGACTCACGGGCGGCGCCGGGTGTTGTCGGGCAGACGCCGTTCCCCTCGGGGAGTGGTGACCACGATGCGCCGCTTCCTCGCCCGGTCCGCGGCGATCGCCGCACGACGGCGGTCGCCGTTGTCATCGCCGCTGCGGCGCTTGTGGGTTCGGTGCTCGCGGTGCTCGGACGTGGAGGCGACGACGACGGCGGCTCGGCGCAGGTTTCGTCGTCGACCACGGCGCCGCCGATCACGCTGCCGGCCCCGACGCGGACGCTCGACGAACTGGCGCAGCCAGCGGTGCTGGTGGACACGGGAGCTGACGTCGTGCTCGGACGCGTCGATGTCCCGCTCGCCCGCCTCGACGGCACGTGCGCGCCGCCGAGGCTGCCGGGCGTGCTCGATGAGCGCTGGTCGACGGCGGTGGACGTCGGCGCCGTGCGGGTCGGCCGGCCGGTCGTCCTCGAGTCGACGCTGCTCTTCGCTGCGCGCCGCGGTCCTGACGCGCCGATCGAGTTGCTTGCCATCGACACCGTCGATGGCCGTGAGCGGTGGCGAATCGATCTGGGGTCGGCGCCTGCGGTGGCCAATGCCATCCAGGTGATCGACGGCGTCGCCGTCGTCGCCTTCACGCAGTTGGCCCAGCGGCAGGAATCGTTGCTCGGTGTGGACCTCGCGTCGGGGGAGCGGCTTTGGACAACGGCGCTCACCGATGACCAACAGCTGGTCGCCGAGGCCGATGCGCCGTGGGTCGTCGTCGACGAACGAACCGATCGCGGCGCTGCGCGCAACGCGGTGGCACTGCTGGCGGGAGCGAGCGGCGAGATGATCCAGGAGGCCGAAGGACGATTCGTCGGTGTGGTCGCAGGAGAGACCGTGGTTGCCGGCGAGGAGGGTCTCATCGTGATCGGCGATCCCGACGAGACAGGCGTTCGCCGTCGGATTCCGTGGTCGTCGGCTGACATTCGTGATGCTGTCGTCGTCGGCGGTTCGGTCGTGGTGGTCGACGAGGACCACGCGCTCGCTCGCCTGGTCCTCGGCCGGGACGCCGGCCTCGAGCCGCTCGAACTGCGCGGCGTCGCTGGGATCGACCCGCCTGCGCAGATCGCATCGCTGCGCCCGCTCGGTGACTCGTCGCTGCTGGTCATCAGCGGCGACGCTGTGCACGGCGGAAACCTCGACCGTTCATCGGTTGAACTGCGGTGGCGTCGTGCCGGTCAGTTGCAGGACGAATCGCCGAGCGACCGGGGCCGCACGATCACCGTTGGTGATCTCGAGACCCCGTACCACCGGGTGGTCGACGCATCGACGGGTCGCATCGTCTTCGAGCGGCCCTACGGCGCCGCAGCGGCGGTAGAGCCTGTCGCGAACGGGATCATCGTCCAGAACGTCGACACGGCGGGAGGATGGTCATACGACGCCCGCGACATCGACGGGCGTCGACGTTGGCGGCTCGAAGGCCCGGACTTTCTCGCGGTGGGTGACCGTTACGTGGTGACCGGTGAGGTCGCCGGCGATGGTGTGTTCCTCACTGCGATCGGCGAATCGTCCGGGGACGAAGCGCTGTGCGGCAGCGTGATGAGGGAGTGGGTCGAGTCGTGACCATCGCGTCGCGGGCGTGGTGTCGGGTACGTTCGCCTCAGCATGCCTGACGCCGCCGACCGCCAACCGGAGCAACGACTCGGTTGGAACCGCGACGTCGAGGAGGCTTGGGCGGCGGTGGAACGCGCCGGGTCGCCGGCGCGAGTCGTCCGCCTCGACCGCGGGTGGTCGACCGCTGCCCGAACGCTCGGGCAAGCCATGGGCGAGGTCGATCCGGTACGACTCCGCAACATCGGCGCCGACGTGGCCGTCGGGGACTGGATCGTCCCATCCGACGACGGTGAGCGCGTCGAGCACGTCCTCGAACGCTCGTCGGCCTTCACGCGGCGCGCGTCGTTCGACGGGATGCGCGCTGTCGCCCACACGCTCGCTGCGAACATCGACGTGGTGTTCCTCGTCCATGCCCTGGGGGCTCCGCCGAGCCCTCGTCGCCTCGAACGCGAGCTCGTTCTCGCCTTCGATTCAGGGGCCGAGCCGGTTGTCGTGCTCACCAAGACGGATCTCGTCGACGACCCGGGGCCAGCACGTGATGCCTTGGCGACGGTCGCGCTCGGCGTGCCGGTGCTGCTCGCGAGTGGTCTCAGCGGTGACGGGATCGATGCGATCAGGGAGTTCGCCGCCGGGAACCGGACCCTCGCGTTCCTCGGTGCATCCGGGGTCGGAAAGTCGACCCTGGTCAATGCGTTGGTCGGCGATGCGCTGCAAGCGACGTCGGCCGTCCGAGAGGGCGATCAGCGGGGCCGCCATACGACCGTGGCCGCCGAGCTCGTCCCGATGCTCGACGATGGTTGGCTCATCGACACTCCCGGCGTGCGAGCGGTCAGTCTGTGGTTGTCGGGCAATGGCATCGAGCGCGCGTTTGCCGACGTGTTCGACCTGATGGATCACTGCCGTTTTCGCGACTGCAAGCACGATCGCGAGCCCGGGTGTGCCGTGCAGCGGGCGATCGCGGACGGCGAACTCGACCCGGTCCGGCTCACCGCGCTCGAGGCCCTCATCGAGGAGGAGGCGGCGCTCGAGGAGGAGCAGAAGGCCCGGGAGAAAGCGGCCGATCGTCGACGCAAAGACGACCGGCGACCCGAGATCGACGAGTTCGACGGGATGCGCGACTGATCGAGCACAGCGGTTGATCGAGCACAGCTGAGGGCTCCTGCTCGTCGGTTCGTACAGTCGTCGAGATGGCAGTGCGCGGTCAGAAGGAGCTCGAAGCAGCGGGAGGACGCGGCGCGGTTGCATCCAACGGGAAGCTCGTCGAGTCGGCGTGGGACTTTCCCCGACCGCCTGCGATCGACCGAGTCGACTGGCGCATCCGTGTCGTCCACGGTGGCGAGGTGGTGGTCGACGCGCCGCGAGCGCTGCGCGTGCTCGAGACCAGCCAAGCGCCCGCGTACTACGTGGACGAGGAGTTCGTCGATCAGACCAAGCTCGTCGCATCGTCACGGACGTCCGGCTGCGAGTGGAAGGGGATGGCGTCGTATGCCGACGTCGTCGGGGGTCTCGCGACCGCATCGAACGCATGCTGGACTTATCGGAACCCGACGCCGCGGTTCGAACCGATCCGCGACCGCTGGGCGTTTTACGCGCAGGCGCTCGACGAGTGTTGGGTCGACGATGAGCGTGTCGAACCGAACGACGGCAACTTCTACGGAGGCTGGGTCACCGCCAACGTGGCCGGACCCTTCAAAGGCGCGCCGGGCACCATGTTCTGGTGAGATCGTCGAGGTGAGTCGACGGCGACGCGTCTGCCGAGACCGTCAGAGTGAGTCGAGCGACCAGCCGGCGCCGTCGGCGTCGATGGTGCGGAACCAGTAGTCGTTGCGGACCACCGCAGCGATCGGGAGCGGTCCATAGATGTGCGGGAACAGCGTGTCGGCATCGGGTGCCGGAGGCTCCCATTTGATCTCGGAAGGGACCTTGCGCGGAGCGACGGTCAACAGCACCAGCTGGTCGACGTCGGCATAGAACCGGTTGGCGGTGCCTTCGACCTGCTCGAGGGTCGAGAGGTGGATGAAGCCGACGTCTGCGAGCGTGAGCCCGCGAGTCGACATCGTGTACTCGCCTGTCACGAACGCTGCGGCCCAATCGTCGGGCATCGCAGCGTGGAACAGCGGTTCGTCGTTCATGGCGACGAGTATCGGCCGGTGTGCGCCGAGTTGCTCATAGCTCGCCGGCCGCCAGGAGTCCGCGGACTTGGGCGGCACGCGTGCGCACCTCGTCGAGGTCGGACAACCGCTCCGACGCGCGGACCTGGCGGGCGATGCGAGCATTCTTCACGAAGCGATCGTGGTGTCGGTCGAGGAAGTCCCAGTAGAGGGTGGTGAAGGGGCACGCATCGTCGCCGACCCGCTGCTTCTTGTCGAAGCGACAGCCGCGGCAGTAGTCGCTCATCTTGTCGATGTAGTTGCCGCCGGCGGCGTACGGCTTGGTGGCCATCTTCCCGCCGTCGGCCCACTGGCTCATCCCGATCACGTTCGGCAACATCACCCACTCGGCGCCGTCGATGAAGTTCGACCACATCCAGTCGGTCATCTCCCACGGATCGACCCCGTGAAGCATCGCGAGATTCCCAAGGACCATGAGTCGCTGGATGTGGTGGTTGTACGCCTTGTCGTGCAGCGTCGACACGCAGTTGCGCACGCAGTTCATCTCGGTGTCGGCGGTGCCGAGGAAGGCGGGCGGGACTCGCTGATCGGCGCCGAGCGCGTTCATCGACCGATACTCGGGCATCCACAGCCAGTAGACCCCCCACACGTACTCCCGCCAGCCGATCACCTGCCGGATGAAGCCCTCGGCCGAAGCGATCGGAACCCGGCCCTCGTCGTAGGCGTCCTGGACGGCGTCGCACACCTCACCCGGCAGCAGCAGACCGATGTTCATGTACGGGGAGAGCACGGAATGAGCGAGGTGCCACGAGCGCTCGACCATCGCATCCTCGTGTGGCCCGAACCGCGGGAGTTCCTCGCTGACGAAGTGCCGGAGGCGGCTGAGCGCGGCCGTACGTGAAGTGGCCCAGGTGCCGTCGGGGCCAGCTCCCCACAGCTCGCCGCCGTGCTCGGCAGCGGCTTGCTCGAGGTCGTCGATGACCTGGCGATCGACGTCGTCGAGTGCACTGCGCTGCGGATCGCTCCACGGGTTCGCGTCGCCCTTCGGCGGCGGCTCTCGGTTCTCGTCGTCGAAGTTCCAACGGCCGCCTTCCGGCTTGGGGCCACCGGAATCGGCGACCATCAGATAGCCGAGCCGGGCCCGTTGCAGCCGGTAGAAGTCCTCCATCTTGAAGCTCTTCTTTCCGGCGGCCCATTCGGCGAAGTCCTCGTAGTGACACAGGAACTGGTTCGAGCGGGCCAGTTCGACGCCCAGTTCTCGCAACAGTTCGAGTCCGCTCCAGCTCGCCGGCTCCGTGGCGGTCACGGCATCGGGCTCGAACTCGGCCACGTGCTCGGCGAACCCCTCGCGTAGCGAAGTGCTTCGGCGGAGGTCGACCTGGAATCCGGCGTCTTCCAACTCGGTGGCGAACCGACGCATGGATGCGATCACGAAGTGCGCCCGTTGGCGATGCCAGCGCTTCGACGTGATCTTGGCGATGCTCTCGACCATCAGGACACGATGGGTGTCGGGGTCGGCGGTCGCGAGCGCGCCGAGATCCCGATTGAGCTGGTCGCCGAGCACCCACACCGTCTGCATCTGCGGACCGTTCCCGAAACCGCCCAAGCCATGCGCGACGCGCAGCCGGGTCGGAACACATCGAGCCGTGTGATGTCGAGTCGGACCTGCGGTCGAGGGCTGGTCTACCGTCTCGGCACCCACCCTCTGGAGGATCGACATGACACAGCACACGCATCGCCACCCGCTCGCTCGCGCGGTCGCCGTTGTCGTCGTCACCGGATTGGTGGCTGCTGCCTGCACCTCTGGTGATGACGAACCTGCGGCCTCGGACGCATCGACTCCGGCGACCGAGCCGGAACCGGCTCCGGTCGAGAGCGAGCCCGAGCCCGAGCCGGAGCCGGAGCCGGAGCCCGAGCCGCAACCGACCACGACGGTCGAACCGGAGCCCGAACCCACGATCGCCGACGACGCGAGCTTCTACATTCTCCCGCCCGGCAACTTCGGTGGCCTCCCGACCACCGATGAGTCGACCGACCAGCTCGCCCTCTACGACGCGCTCACTCCGCTGCGTGACGACATCACCGGGGCCGACATCGAGGAACTGTTCCTCCCACTCGACTTCCAGCCGATCGGTGAGACCTTCGTCGAGGAGACCGGTCGGCCCGGGACGACGATCGTGTACGACGAGTTCGGCGTCCCGCACGTGACCGGCGAGACCCGTGCCGACCTGGCGTTCGGCGCCGGGTGGGTCACCGCCCGCGATCGCAGTCTGCTGTTCGATCTCGGACGAGGACCGGCGCGAGTCGCAATCGCCGACGTACCCGGCATCGATGCGTTCTCGCTCGTCACCAGTGCCCAGCAATTCGTTCCCAGCGAGGCGACCGAACAGCTCGTCACCGATCAGGTGCAGCTGATCATCGACACCTACGGCGAGGAGGGCGAGGAGATCATCGCTGATGCGCAGGCGTACGCCGATGGGGTCAACGCTTACCAGGAGGCCAACGGGAGCACGCAGCCCGAAGCGACGGTGAACGACGTGATCGCGACCACGGCCTTCATCGGCTCGATCTTCGGCGCAGGAGGTGGCGGCGAGGCTGCCAATGCCGAGTTCCTGTCGGCGCTCCAGAACCGACTCGGGACGGAGCAGGGGCGTGCGGTCTGGGAGGACCTGATGCAGACCGACGACCCCGAGGCGCCCACCACCATCGAGGAGCGCTTCGAATACCCGACCTTGACGGGAGGCGAGGTGACCGGTTCGGTCGTGATCGACGAAGGGTCGCTGGTGTCGGTCGATCCGCTCGACGCGGGAGCCGCAGCCGATGACTCGACCGATCCAGAGATCGATGTCGGTGTGCCCGACACCGAAGCCAACGTGTCGTTCGAGGCGGCCGATGGACCGCCCGTTCGCAACGCGTCGAACTGGCTCACGATCGACCCGTCAGCGTCGGCGAACGAGACCACTCTTGCCGTGATGGGGCCGCAACTCGGCTACTTCTATCCGGAGATCGTTCAGCAGATCCATCTCACCGGGCCAGGAATCGAAGCCCAGGGAGCCGCGGTTCCGGGGCTCTCGATGTACCTGCTCATCGGCCGGACCGACGGCTACGCGTGGAGTCTCACATCGGCGAACCAAGACGTTCGCGACGTCTTCGCCGAGGTGCTGTGCGAACCCGATGGTTCGACGCCGACGGTGGACTCGTCGTCGTACCTGTTCGACGGCGTGTGCACTCCGTTCGAGATGTTCGACGCAGGCACGCTCGGCGGCACACCGGTGCGGTACCTGCGATCGGTCCACGGTCCGGTGATCGCCACCGCGACGTCGGAGGGCGTTCCCGTGGCGCTGACGAGCCAACGGTCGACGTTCGGTCGCGATGGACTCAACCTCGCAGCGTTGAAGGCGATGACCGAAGGCAGCGCAGACACCGCCGAGAACTTCTTCCAAGCCGCGGACCGTTTCGGATTCACCTTCAACTGGGGGTACGCCAACCGCGATGGCATCGCCTTCTATGCGTCGGGTCTGCTCCCCGAGCGTGCAGAGGGACTGGACCGGCGACTCCCGACGCTCGGTACCGGTGAGTACGAGTGGGAGGGCTTCCTCGACCTCGAGGAGCACCCGCATGCGGACGGTCACCCGACGGGTCGTCTGCTCAACTGGAACAATCAATCGGCGCCCGGATTCATGCACGGTGACAACAACTCCTACGGCTCGGTCCACCGAGTCGAAGGGTTTGACCAATGGCCCGATGCCGCGGAGCTCGCTGATGTCGTGGGCGTCATGAACCGGTCGGCGACCGAGGACGTGCGATCGACTGTGTGGCCCGTCGTGAGTGAGGTGCTGAGCGGTCGCGACGCCCCGTCGCCACTCGCGGCAGAGGTCGTCGCACTGCTCGACGCCTGGGTGGCCGACGACGCGCCTCGCCTCGACGCCGACGACGATGGCGATCACGACGTCGCCGGCCCGCTGCTGTACGACGCCGTGTTCCGAGCGGTGGTGGATGCGGTCAAGTTGCAGGTGCTCGGACCAGTGGTCGACGACGGGGTCGGGCTGCGCGGGATCAACGACGAGAGCCTCGTCGACAAGGACCTGCGCACACTGCTCGGCCGCGAGGTCGAGGGGCCATTCCAGGTGGCGTACTGCGGAGCCGGTGACATCCAACTGTGTCAGGTCGAGATCTGGGCGGCGATCGAAGCGGCCGTGCGCGCCATCGAAGAGGAGCGCGGGTCGGACCCGACGATGTGGTTGAGTGAAGGCCGGCGGCTCACCTTCGTCCCCGGGCTGATTCCCGATGACTTCCGCGCCACGAACCGGCCGACCTACCAGCAGGTGATCGAGTTCGCGCGCTGACCGAGCTCAGGGCGGCTCGATCGGCATGGTGGCGGTTGCCGTGTGGGTCACCGGGCCGATCAGGGCGCCGATGATCGCGACGTCGGTCGGGTCGACGTAGATGACGGTCACGGTGACCGCATCGGCATCGGTGCTCACGTCGACCTCCATGGCCAGTGCCACCGATCGTCGCGCTGCAGCGCGAGCCGCAGCGGGATCGGCCGAGACCGCAGCAGCTCTCGCGCCGTCGCGAGCCGCAGCTTCGACGGCGATCGCGTTGCGGATCGACACGCCGAGCTGTGCGATCGCCAGCATCACCACTGCGATGAGGGGCAGGGCGATCGCGAATTCGACCGCGGCCTGACCGCGGTCGTCGCGTGGGCCCGCGAGCTCGGGATGCGCGTGGTCGGCATGTCGATCCCGCACCGCGCTCAGACCCGGTCGATGACCGAGTCGATCACTCGGTTGAAGAGCCGACTGATGCGTGCCGCACCGCCACCTGCGGTCGCCCAGGCGACCACGAGCAGGGCGACGAGCGCAGCGGCGAGGAGCACGAGTGCGTATTCGGTGGTGGCCTGTCCGCGATCGCCAGCGAGACGCGCCCGTCGGTCGGCGATGACAGCCGACACGACTCGATCGGCGAGATCGCTGCCGGCCTGGTGGATGCGCACGCAGAGCAGGAGTAGTGATGTGGTATCGGTCATGAGAATCCTGACGTCGAAGCGTTGGGGAACAGTGTCGAGCGGACCGGACGGTCGAGCGGGCCGAGCTGTGCAGCTAGAGGCCAGAGGTATCGAGGGAGGACAGCGCAGCGAGCACCGCAGGGACCACGGCGGTGAGCACGAACGACGGCAGCGTGCAGCACACCAACGGAAATGCCATCTGCACGGGGAGTCGACGTGCCTCGGCCTCGGCCAGGCGCGCCCGCCGCTCGCGCACGTCGAGCGAAAGTTGGTCGAGAGCCGCGCGGAGCGGTGTGCCGTGTCGTTCGGTCATCGCAAGCGTGTCGACGACGCGACCGGCGACGGCTCCGAGCTCGTCGCTGAGCGCCGTGAGTGCGTCGGCGAGCGTTTCGCCGCGACGTGTTCTTCGGACGACCTCGGTAAAGGCCGGCCGCACCGAGGTGGGTGCTCGTTCGGCGAGGAGTCGTACGGCCTGATACGGCGTCAGTCCCGCGTGGACGACGAGGACCAGCATCTGGATCGCATCGGGCATCGCCGCGTCCACGGCGCGACGGTGTGAACGCTCTGCCTGCAACGCAGCCCAGCGAGGTCGGAGAAGGAGCGCGACGGCGAGCGCGACAGCAGCGAATGGCCCGGCGACGAGCCCGAGCGCCACGACGCCGAGGCCCGAGGTGATCGCGACCCTGTGGCGCCGGTGGAGTCGGTGGGCGGGGGTGGCCCGGGACCGGTCGTCGGTCGACGTGACGGCGCACGGGGTCGGTCGTCGGGCGGGGCGCGAGACCAGACGGCTCGCGAGGAGCGCAACCGCGGTGGCGGCGAGTGTCGCCGGGACGAATTGGGCGGTCATGTGGACCGCAACCCGCCGTGTCGAGGTCGGGCCACGACGCGCATCCACCACAAACCGACGGCGTTGGCGGCGATCCCGGCGGCGACCGTGCCCGCCCCGCTCGGTGTCGCGAGCACACTGCGCACCTCGGCGTCGGCCATGACCATGACGGCCAGCAGCGCCAGGGGGATGATGGTCAAGACCTTCGCCGAGAGCTTCGCCTGTGCGCTCTGAGCCTCGCGCTCGAGGTCGGCTGCCGCATGGCCTCGCATCACACCGGCAGCGCGATCGAGGGCTTCGGAGCCGGAGCCCCCGACGAGCGCGGTCGCGGCGAGGACCGCGCCGACCGCAAGAAGATGATGGCCGCGTCGGTGGTCGAGTCCGGCGATCCAGGCGTCGCAGGCCTCGACGACCGTGGCCCCGCGCTCCAGATGATGCCGAAGTGGAGCGGTGAGTTCGGCCACGACGACATCGACGGGCTCGAGCTCGGCGAGCGAGGCCCCCAGCGTCGCTCCGTGGCGGAGGGACCGTGCGACTTCATCGACCCACACGGCCACATCCATCGGAGCGGCACCTTGACGATGACGTCGTCTGCTCCGGAGCCATACGAGCGCTGCCTCGGTTCGTCGCGAGCCTTCGGTCGCGGGACGCGGTGGCGCATTGCTGCGAGTCGGGCGCCGCCCCGGTGGAAGAAGGGACGCCATGACGAGCAGGCTCAGGCAGCATGCGAGCGCCCCGCCGAGCGTGCTCATCGGCGGACTCGTGTGAGCTCGGCGCTGCGCTCGAAGCGACCAGCGGACTCGCGGCCCAGTGTGATGACCGCCGGCTCCCCGTCATCGTCGGTGTGGACCTCACTCACCGACACGACCCGGCGATACCGGCCCGAGCGCTCGACGTGCACGATCACGTCGACCGAACGAGACAACTGGCGGCGCACCGCGAGCAGC
>JBGCFW010000109.1:0-28412 GCA_045107155.1 Ilumatobacter sp.
CACGCGGTGGCAGCGTGTTGTGGACGAACCACTTCTGGCGCGAGTTCGGCGGGCGCAGCGCCTCGTTCCTCGATCCGTGGGGCAACCAGCTCATGTTGTGGACGCATCCCGAAGGCGCCGAGCAGGACCCCGACACCCACGAGCTGGTCGGCGATTGGCAGCTTCCCGACGGCTGGACCATCGAGTGACGAGCTGCGGCCGGTGAGCCGCATCTGACCGCGGCACCCGGCGCTGGTCGTCAGCGACCCCGCGCCCCGATCAGCCGCTCGATCTCGGCAGCCGCCGGCTGTGACGGCACCGCACCATCGACCGTGGTGGCGATGGCTCCGGCAGCCGACGCCCAGACCAGGGCATCGGCCATCTCGTGGCCCGCCGCCAGGCGCGCGGACATCGCGCCGCAGAACGCGTCACCCGCGCCGGTGGTGTCGATCGGCGCGACCTGAAACGGCGCGATGCCGGTGACGCGATCGGCCACGCAGTGTTCGGCACCCGCCGAACCGAGTGTGACGACGAGGTGACCGACACGGTCGGTGAGCGCCGCTCGCCCGCCGAGGAGGTCGACCTCGTGCTCGTTGGGCACGAGGACGTCGCAGGCATCGACGAGCCGATCAGGGAGCTCGACTGCCGGGGCCGGGTTCAACACCGTGATGGCCCCGCTCTCGCGCGCGAGCTCGAACGCGTCCGTCACGCCCGCCAGCGTGGTCTCGAGTTGGGCGAGCACGACACGACCGCTCGGCAGCTCGTCCGGCGCCGACCCCCCGTTGGCCCCTGCGACCACAATGATCGAATTCTCGCCGTGGTCATCGACGGTGATCAGCGCTCGCCCCGTCGGGACGCCGGACAGCGTCCTCAGGTGACGATCGTCGATGCCTTCGTCGCGCACGAGGCGTCGCAGGCGTTCGCCCGCTTCGTCATCGCCGATGTTGCCGACCAACGCCACCGACGCGCCGGAGCGGGCGGCGGCGACCGCCTGGTTCAGGCCCTTCCCGCCGGCGTACTCCGCGTATCCGGTTCCACTCAACGTCTCGCCGCCGCCAGGGTGGCGCGGCACGCGAACGACCAGATCGAGATTGAGGCTGCCGACGACGACCACGTCGACGGGCTCGCCGGTCGTGTCGAGCAGCATGCTCAGACGAGTCGGTCGATCAGGCTGCGCTCGACGGCCTGGAGGTGCGCCACGCCCTCCGCCGAAGCTGCCGCCACGTCCCCGGCCGCCACCGCGGCCGCGAGCTTGGCGTGTTGGTCAGCGGCATCGCCGACGATCTTGTCGACCTCGGCCCGGTTGGCCTCGTCGGACAGCAGCGATTGGAGCCCCTCGGAGCGGAAGAGCCGCGCCATCACCTTGCCGTACACCTCGACCAGGAGCGGGTTGCCACATGCGGCCGACAGCGCCGTGTGAAAGGCACGGTCGAGTTCACGGAACGCCGCGAGGGTCATGTCGGGGGTGAACTGCGACGCGATCTCGGAGATGTCGCGACGCTCGTCGTCGCTCGCGCGCTCGGCAGCCAATTCGATCATTGGCACCTCGAGCAACCGCCGGGTCTCGAAGAGCTGTTCGACGAACTGCTTGCGGTCATCGACCTGGTCGAACGACACGTCGGGCAACTGTTCGGCGACGTACGAGCGATTGCCGCGCCGCACGACGACGCCGAGCGACAGCAGGCCCTGCATCGCTTCACGCACCGAGGTACGCGCCACACCGAACTGTTCGGAGAGCGTGCGCTCAGAAGGCACTCGGGCCCCCGGCTCGAGAGCCCCGGAGGTGATCCGCTCGAGCAGCCGGTCACGGATCTGCGAACTCAGCGTGGCTCGGGTGACCGGAGCGAACTCCACGTCGGAGGCGTCATTCGATTCGGTGATCGTGTCGGACATCTGACTCCTTCGGCCCCTCCAGCGAGATGACGGGCGGTCTGACCATCTGACCACGCCGGCCCGGTCAGCGTACTCATCAGCGGCACAGGCCGGCGTGTTGGTCAGACCATCAGACCTTTGATACGGTCGACGTCGACGAGTCCCTCGACACCGACCACGGAGATCTGCCCATGAGTGACACGACCGAGGCGACGCACGAACTCAGGCCCAAGTCGCCGCGATGGACCCACATCGCCCTGCGGGTGAAGGACATCGACGAGTCGATCGCCTTCTACCAGGACTACACGAGCCTCGAACTGCTCGACAAGCGCGAAGACGCGGACGGCTACGGCGCATGGCTCGGACACTCCGACCAGAAGGAATTCCCGTTCATCCTGGTGCTCGCACAGTTCTTCCCGGACAAAGACCCGTTCGCGCCGGCACCGATCGCCAAGATGGCCCCGTTCAACCACCTCGGCATCGAGCTGCCGACGAAGGCCGATGTCGACGACATGGCCAGCCGAGCAGCGGCCGGGGGTTGCCTCGCGATGCCGGCCACCATGATGCCGGACCCGATCGGCTACATCTGCATGCTCGAAGACCCGGACGGCAATCTCATCGAGTTCTCGTTCGACCAGGGTGTGTACGAGACCGTACGCGAGCGCTGGGGCTGAACGGTGGCCGAAGCGGCCCGCACCGACCTGAACGTCGCCCTCGAATACCTCGCAGCGCTCGGCGGTGACGACCCGTCACACGTCGCCGAACTCGTCAGTACCGACTTCCGCAACGAGCACGTCGCCGAGATCGCATCGGGCTGCGTCGGCCGCGACGAGTACGAAACCCGCCTCCCCGGATTCTTCGCGACGTTCCCGAACCGGCGATACGAGGTCGTCGAGACCTCTGTCGGCTCTCTCGTCGACGACAGTCGCGACGGCTCAGAAGTGATCGTTCGCTACCGCTTCGGTGCCGACGTCGAAGGGATCCGTCTGGACATCCCTGGCGTGATGTGGATCAGCGTGCGCGACGGTCTCGTGATCCGGCGACTCGACTGCTGGGACTCACTCACGTACCACCGCCAGACCGGTACGGTTCCGGTTTCATGAGCACCCGACTCCGCGACTGCTGGCACGATGGGCGAGCAGGCGTGGGGCTCTGGTTCTCCACCGACGCAGCGTCGGCAGCGGAGGCACTGGCGCAGCTCGACTTCGACTACGTGGTCATCGACCTCCAGCATGGGCTGATGGAGGTGGCCGACGCGATCTCGATGATGCGGGCCATGGCGCGCAGTGACGCCACCCTGTTGTGCCGAGTCCCCGTCAACGAGCCGGGAATCGTCGGGCGAG
Source organism: Ilumatobacter sp. (assembly GCA_045107155.1). Lineage (GTDB taxonomy): Bacteria > Actinomycetota > Acidimicrobiia > Acidimicrobiales > Ilumatobacteraceae > Ilumatobacter_A. The sequence goes on from JBGCFW010000109.1 coordinate 3,195, forward strand.
TTCTCGACGCGGGAGCAGCTGGAGTGATCGTGCCCATGGTGAACGACGTCGGCGACGCTGAGGCCGCGGTTCGCGCCGCGAAGTATGCGCCGCGCGGCGACCGGAGTTTCGGTCCGACGCGAGCTCGCCTCGTGGGCGGGTCGCTCGACACGAACGTCGTCAATGCCGAGACCATCGTGATCCCGATGATCGAGACCGTCGAGGCCATCGACAACGTCGAGGCGATCGCCGCGGTCGATGGCATCGACGCGCTCTACGTCGGCCCGTCCGATCTGAGCATCACCCTCGGCCTGCCTCCCGGAAACGACCAGGACGACCAGCGGTTCCGCGACGCGCTCGACGCGGTCCTCGCGGCCGCGGCGGACCACGAGGTGGCTCCGGCGATCCACTCCGACGCGAGTCTGGCCGCGCGGCGCATCGCAGAAGGCTTCGCGATGGTCACCGCCGTGACCGACACGCAAGCCGTCATGGCCGGCGCGGCGCAAGCGCTGGCGGCTGCCCGCGACGACTGACGCGACCTAGCGCTCGAGCGCCGCCGCGAGACGGTCGAGAGTGGCCTCCATGCCCGCCCGGTTGTGGGCCAAGCGGTCGGCGACGCCCGAGATCGAGGTGCTGATCGACTTGGCTTCCTCGGGCCGGAGGTCCTGCCAGTGCTCGGTCACGCGAGATCCGTCGGCGGTCGCTTCGATCGAGTAGCCCCACTTCGAGAACACGAAGCCGCGCGAGTTGCAGTCGAAGAAGAACCGCTCGTCGGGTACCAGGTCGACGATCTCTGCTTCGATGCTCCACTCGTTGTCACCGTGCCGATTGTGGCCCACGTACCGAGCGCCCACCTCGGCGCGGTCGTACCCCTCGTTCCACTCCGCCGAGTGGGTCTCGGGCGACCACTCCCCCATCCGAGAGATGTCGGTGAGCGCGGCGTACACCACCGACGGACTGGCGGCGATGTCGCGGGACACGGTCAGGTCGGGAGTCATGGTTGCGACCATACGGCGGGTGAGCTGCTCGCCTCGGCCCGAGCCGCGACGCACCGGCACTACCCTCGACTCCGCACGTGGACGACCACGGCGGAGGGAGACGACATGGCCGGTGGCCTCGCAGGACTACTCGACGACATCGCCGCCCTCGCGAAGCTGGCCGCGGCGTCGGTCGACGATGTCGGGGCCGCGGCGGGGCGAGCGAGCGCGAAGGCGGCCGGGGTGGTCATCGACGACACCGCGGTGACACCGGCCTACGTCCGCGGGCTCGCGGCCGAACGCGAGCTGCCGATCATCAAGCGAATCGCGATCGGCTCGCTGCGCAACAAGCTGGTCTTCATCATCCCGGTGGCGCTCTTGCTCAGCGCCGTCGCCCCGATCCTGGTCGACATCATCTTGATGTTCGGCGGCGCCTTCCTCTGTTTCGAAGGTGCCGAAAAGCTGTATCACAAGTGGCAGCACCGCGGTCCGGGCGACGACGACCTGCCGGATGCCCCTGCCGCGGTGAAGGGACCCGAGGCCGAGGAGGCCACCGTCAAGGGCGCGATTCGGACCGACCTGATTCTGTCGGCGGAGATCATGGTGATCTCGCTCAAGGGGATCATCGACGAGGGCAACGACGGCATCGTGCGCCAGGCCGTGATCCTCGTCGTGGTCGCATTCTTGATCACGGCGGTCGTGTACGGGATCGTCGCCGCGATCGTGAAGATGGACGACGTCGGGCTTCGACTCGCGGGCCAGGAATCCGAGTCGTCGAAGAAGCTCGGGCTCGCGCTCGTCGGGGCGATGCCCAAGCTGCTGGCGTTCCTCACCGTGATCGGGACGGCCGCGATGCTCTGGGTCGGCGGGCACATCATTCTGGTGGGCACCCACGAACTCGGCTGGGACGGCATCTACGGACCGGTTCACGACCTCGAAGAGGCCGTTGCCGACGTCGGCGGGATCGGCGGCGTGCTGGCGTGGCTCCTGAACACCACGATCTCGGCGACGATCGGACTCATCATCGGCGCGATCATCGTCGCGGTGGTCTCGCGCTTCCACGGCGACGACCACGAGCAGGCCCCGGGCACCGAGCCGGTGCCGGGCAACGGACACTGACGGTTCGATCGCCGGCCGGAAGTTCGAACGCCGATCAGCCGACTTCGTCGAGGATCGCCTGGTGCATCGCGAGGTTCGGCTCCCCGCGCAGTCCCAGCTGTTTGCGAAGCGCCTTCAAGTCGTCGACGTCGTCGCCCTCGATCGACAGAGAGTGCAACACGTGGCCGGAGTCGCGAACCACGATCTCTGCGATCTCGGCGCGCATCGAGCCGATGCGATAGCGCGTGCGGTGTTTCATCACGAACACCGCGTCGACGCCATCGCTCTTGCGGAGCGCTCCGACCGCGCGTTCGAGGTCGTACTTCTTTCCTCGCTGGGGGCGATCCAGGCGGAGCAGGTCGAACACATCGTCGAACGGCGACGGCACCGACGCTGCAGTGCGATGGCGGCCGGAGGCCCACTGCTCGAAACCCTTGTCTTCGTCGATCAACTGTTTGATCTTCAGGGTGTTGTCGCGGACCTTGGCGTTGTACGCGACGTCGTCGACGAAGAGGTAGCAGTCTTCGATGGTCTCGCGAGTCGTGGAGTCGGCCAGCCGCCGAAGCACCTTACGAGCGGCGCGATGGCGACCCCAGACGCGGTACTCGTACCGGGTCGGTCCGTCCTCGCGTTCGTCTGGTTGCCGTGTGCTCATGTCGTGCCCGTCCGAGAACACCACGCTACGTGGCGAGGTGTTCACTCTTTCAACATTCTGTCAGATCGCCGGTGCGCAGGTGGTGCACATTCCCCGGGAACGATCCTGGCGCCTCGGGGCGCCTCCAGGGACTGTCCCCAGCAACCACCTCACGCACGCATTCGCACGCCGGAGCGTTACCTCGCAGGCACGGGCGGCGTCGGAAAGCTCGCCGACGCGGTGATCACAGCGTCGGGCGCGGCCAGCATCTTCTCGTACATCTCCGGTGGGTACGGAGCGTGGGGCAGGGCCGGGTCCATCGGCGGCTGCGGCACCGGGGTCGCGCCCGACGTGAACGGCGCAGGGTGCTTGAACCGTTCGAGCTCGTCGGCCGAGATCCCAGCGAGCGCGACGACTTCCGGATCGATCCACTGCTCCGCATCGATCGGGACATCAGAGGAGGCAACCTCGAGTGTCAGACCTTCGGGGCCGGCGAAGTAGATCGACGTGCAGAGCCCGTGGTCGATGTGACCGAAGACGTTCACGCCACGAGAACGAATGCGATCGCGCATCGCGAGCAGCTCGTCGTGCGTGTCGACCTTGAACGCCACGTGCTGCATCGTCCCGGGCGCTGATGGTCCAGCTCCGTCGCTTGCATGCGTCACGCCGATCCGTGGCTCGATGTCGTGGTTCGCCGGAAGTTCGACGAACGAGAACGAGCAGTGATCGTCGAGACGGCAGAACGCATGCCATGCGCCTTCGACGCCGTGCATCCAAAACAGCCCGACCAGCTCGGCACCGAGCACATCGGTGAAGAACTCGAGTTGCCGCTTGATGTCGGCGGTCTGGATCGCCAGATGGTGGATCCCGGTCACTCTGGTCATCGCGCTCCCTTCGTCGTCGAGACGTCCATGGTGGAGCATCCGACCAGCGGGCAGCGAAGCGTACGACGTTTCAGCGAAGCGCTCTGGCCAGACGACGAGCGGCCTTGTCGCGCTTCGAGCCGGTGACGCGTCGCGAGCGCAGCTCCTTCGAGGCACCGCGGTCCTGCTCCACCAACCGCTGCAGTTCTTTGCGCTGCGACTTCTTACGCACCTTCGAGAACACTTCGACGCGACCTCCCACCGCAGCGGCGACGACAGGTCCCGAGCAGATACCGACACATCCGAGCTCGACGACGTGCGCACCGACATCGAGCTCGTCGCGGATCTTCGCGAACTCGCAGCGCTTGCGGCAGTCCTTGCCGGCGCACAGCCCCACGACCGGGCGGTCGTCGAGAGATGTCAGCGTGAGTGAACGTCCGGCCACGGTCAGCCGATCGTGTAATCGCGAAGGAGCTTCGTGAGTTCGATGACGTGAAGCTCCTCTTCACCGATCTGCGTTCGCGCGTACTCCTCGAGGTACACCGAGTTGCCTTCGGAGAGGGCGAGGAGCTGCCGGTACAGATCGAGCGCGCGGCGTTCGTGCTCCACCGACTCACGCAGGATGTTCTCGATCGCGTGATCGTGGGATTCCTCGATGTCGCCGATTCCCTGCTCCGGGTGACCACCGAGACCCGTCAGGATCTCACCGGCCTGGCGAGCGTGCAGCAACGACTCATCGGCCTGTTCCTGCATGAAGGCGACGAGCGGGAGCCGGTTCGGCCCGGTGATCACCAGCGAGTAGTGCGTGTAACGGATCACACCGGCCAACTCGGCGAGCATGATGTCGTTGAGCACTGGGATGATGTCGGTACCGTCGATGATGTCTTCGGGCATGGGTTGTGACGCTAGCAGCCGCTGTAAAGAAGGCCTAACGCAGCGATCGAACAATGCTGAACATCTCCGGCTGCGACGACGATCGCTAGGTTTCCTGCGTGGCCCGGGGTGATCTGCCGAAGTACCTCTCGATTGCCAACGCACTTCGGACTCGAATCGACGACGGTGAGCTCCGGCCGGGCGACCGGCTGCCATCGCAGCAGACGATGGCAGCCGAACACCGCGTGACCGTGATGACACTGCGCCAAGCCCTCGCCGAACTCGAGCGCGACGGCCTCGTACACGCGGCGAAGGGACGCGGCACGTTCGTCGCAGAGCCTCCCGCGGTCCGGTTCGGCCTCGATCACCTCTGGAGCTTCGCCGAGGAGATGGCATCGCAAGGCGTGCTGGTCACGACCGAAGTCATCGGCATCGACGAATCGCCCCACGGGCCCGCGGCCCACACTGCACGCGCCGCGCTCGCCGTGGACGGCGTCGTCGAGGTGACCCGTCGACGATCCATCGACGGCACCGCCGTCGTCCTCCAACGCAGCTTCGTCGACGCCGCGGCGTGGGCGGGTGTGGACCCGTCGTCGCTGCGGGACGGGTCGATGTACGCCACGCTCCAACGAGACGCCGGCCGCGAGCTCGAGCGTGCGTCGGAAGTGTTCCGGGCGACGACGCTCAGCGATGCCGACGCCCCGCTGTTGGATGCTGCAGCGGGCACCGCGATCATGGAGTCGTCTCGCACATCGTTCGACGCGGCCGACCAGGCCTTTCTGTTCGACCGCGCGCTGATGCTCGGCTCCGCGACAGAGATTCGCGCCGAGCGCACCGCCGACACGATGCGCCTCGGCTACGCGACCCCCGACTGACCGTGTCGGAGCGGGTCAGACCCACTCCGACACACGTCGACCACCGACCCGCCCAACGTGTCGGAGTGGGTCTGACCCGCTCCGACACGCGGTTAGGAGTACTCGGCGTCGAGTGCGTCACGCATCGCGCGAACCTGGTCGGCGACGTCGTCGATGGTGCCGCCGCCGAGCAGCGTGCGCATCAACGCCGATGCGACGATCACGCCGTCCGACGAACGCGATGCCGTGACGGCGTGTTCCGGGTTCGAGATGCCGAACCCGATCACGACCGGCAACTCGGTTACCGCCTTGGCGCGGGTCGCGAGCACCGACGCGGCGTCATCGAGACTGCTGCGCTCACCCGTGGTTCCCATGGTCGAGACCGTGTAGATGAAGCCCTTGCTGCGCGCCACGAGCTCGGCGAGACGAGCATCGCTGGTGACGGGGGCAACGAGCAGCACGTTCTCGATGCCGTGCTCAGCTGCAGCCGCCAGCCAATCGCCGGCGGCCTCGTACGGCAAGTCGGGAAGGATCGCAGCGCTCATGCCCGACGCCGCGAGGTCGGCGGCGAAGCGCTCGGTCCCGTGCCGGAACACGAGGTTGTAGTACGTCATCGCGATCAACGGGACGTCGAAGGACCGGCCGCGCAACGCAGTCATCGCACCGAGGGGCGTGATGCCGTTGGCGAGCGCCTGCGTCGACGCCTCCTGGATGGTCGGCCCGTCCATCGCCGGATCGGAGAACGGAATCCCCACCTCGACGGCATCGGCGCCGGCCTCGACGAGCGCATCGATCAGCTCGACCCAGTCCGGCACGATGCCTGCGGTCACGTAGGGCAGCAACAGTTTCCGGCCGGCATCACGCTTCGCGACGAGCTCGGCCTGAAGGGATCGGGGTGTCGCGACACTCGTCATGCTCAGAGCCCCAACCGCTCGCGCACCTGGGCGACGTCCTTGTCGCCCCGGCCCGACAGGTTCACCAGCACGTTCTGTCCACGGAGCGATTCCGCCTGTTCGATCACCCATGCGATGGCGTGTGCCGACTCGAGTGCCGGGATGATCCCTTCACGCCGACTCAGCACCTGGAAGGCATCCACGACCATGTCGTCGGTCACCGGGAAGTACTCGGCACGACCGATGTCAGCCAACATCGAATGCTCGGGTCCCACGCCGGGGTAGTCGAGACCGGCCGAGATCGACTCGGCCTCGAGCACCTGGCCGACCTCGTCCTGCATGAAGTGAGCCTTCATCCCGTGCACGACGGCTGGGATACCTCGGCCGATCGCGGCGCCACCGGCCGGCTCGACGCCGACGAGGCGGGTCTCGGCATGGTCGGCAAATCCGGCGAACAGGCCCGCGGCGTTCGAGCCGCCGCCGACGCACGCCACGGCGACGTCGGGCATCGCGCCGATGAGATCGTTGATCTGGCGTTGCGCTTCGCACCCGATGATCTCGTGGAAACTGCGAACCATCCACGGATACGGGTGCGGCCCCATCACCGTGCCGATGCAGTAGTGGGTGTGTTCGACCTCGGTGACCCACGCCCGCATCGCCTCGTTCACGGCGTCTTTCAGCGTGCGACTTCCCGACGTGGCGGGGATCACCGTCGCCCCGAGCAGGCCCATGCGGAACACGTTGAGTTCCTGGCGCTTCATGTCGACTTCGCCCATGTAGACGGTGCAGTCCATGCCGAGCAGCGCGGCCGCCGTCGCCGTCGCCACGCCGTGCTGGCCGGCCCCGGTTTCGGCAATGAGATGAGTCTTGCCCATCCGCTTCGCGAGGAGCGCCTGGCCGATGACGTTGTTGACCTTGTGGCTCCCCGTGTGGTTCAGGTCCTCGCGCTTGAGGAACAGGCGAAGGCCGAGATCCGCTCCGAGGTTCGCGCACTCGGTCATCGGTGACGGGCGGCCGACGTAGTGGGTCAAGACGTCGAGAAACTCCTCGCGGAACGAGTTGTCGGACCATGCATCACGAAACGCGGCTTCGACTTCTTCGCAGGCGCCCACGAGCGGCTCGGGGACGAAACGACCTCCGTAGTCGCCGAAGTAGCCGCCCTCGGGCTCTCGCATCTGCTGGCGGGTCACACTGTCCACTTCGAGCATGCCCCCATTCTAGTCTTCTAGAATACTTAGTCCACGCGTGTTCCACAGCCGATCGGTCCGTCCACTTCCGTGTCCGGGCGCGACGGGAGCACCCACGACGACCATCGCGTAGGTTCATCCGATGATCGAGCAACCCGATGTGTCCGTCGAACGAGTGATCGCGGCATCGCCGACGGACGTCTGGGCGCTCGTGTCAGACCCGACCCGCTACGGCGACTGGTCGCCGGAGAACACTGGGGCCAAGTGGTCCGGCGACGCGACCGGCCCCGCGCTGGGCGCGAAGTTCCGTGGATCGAACAAGAACGGCTGGGCACGCTGGACGACCACCTGCACCGTGACCGAGTTCGAGCCCGAGCGAGTGTTCTCGTTCCGCTCGTGGCTCGGAATTCCGATCGGTTCGTGGAGCTACCGACTCGAACCGATCGAGGTCGACGGTGCCACGCACACGAAACTGAGCGAACACTTCACCACACACGAACCGCGCCCGATCGAGAAGATCATCGAGTTCGCACTACGAATGGACAGCCGCGCCGAGTTCAATCGCGCCGGGATGGAAGCCACACTCGCCGCCGTCGCCGCCGAACTCGAACGCTGAACGGTCCGATCCGGCGACGATCGCTCGGCGGCGCTCGACGACGTGACGCCGACCCGAAGCCGCTTCGACCACGAGTTCCTCCCGATGGCTACGGTGGCCCGACGATGGCGACGGTGCCGACACTCGACGACGTCGCAGCTCTGGTGGGCGTGTCGACCCGAACCGTCTCGCGCGTCCTCCGCAACGAAGGCGGCTACTCAGATGCCACCGAACAGCGGGTTCGTGACGCCGTCGACGAACTCGGCTACTTCCCCAATCTCCTCGCCCGCGGTCTGAGCGAACGCCGGAGCGGAACGATCGGTCTGATCGGACCGAACATGAGCGACCCGTTCTTCCCCGACCTCGCCGGCGAGATTCAACGCCGCGCACTCGAACGCGGTCGGACCACGTTCTACGCGAGCAGCTTCCACGATCCCGACCAACAGCGCACGATCCTCGCATCACTGCGCTCCTACGGCATGGACGCCGTCGTCGTGCAACCGGTCTCAGGGACACGTCGGGACGTCGAGCGCTTCGCTGCCTCCGGCACACCCGTCGTGGTGATCGATGAGCAGTGGCACGGGCCCGGCATCGCTTCGGTCTCCGCCGAGCTCGAACACGGTGCGCGACTCGCCGTCGCTGCCCACGCCGTCGACCTGATCGACCAACTCGTCGAGCGTCCCGACGTCGACCACGGCCACGTTCGCGTCCCCGTCGAGTTGGTCGAGCGTGAATCGACGACACGGGTCGCGACATGAGCGCGCTCGAAGGTGCTGCACGAACGGTCGCCGACGAGGTGCTGTTTCCGCACGCTCAACGCGTCGACCGTTCGACCGTGCCGCGCGAACACCTCGATGCCCTGGCCGACGCTGGGCTCTTCGACCTCGCCGAGCTCACACCGAGCGAAATGCGCAGAGTGGTGGCCACGATCGGCGGTGGCTGCGGCGCCACCTTCTTCGTGTGGGTTCAACATCACGGCGTCGTGCGGAACCTCGCGAGCTCCGCCAACGACCGACTGCGCGACGCACTCCTCGACGACTTTCGTACCGGACGACGACTCGCCGGTGTCGCGTTCGCACACGTGCGTCGGCCAGGCGCGGCGGCAGTGCGAGCGACCCGCTCAGCCGGCTCGTGGCGTCTCGACGGCCATGCTCCCTGGGCGACCTCGTGGGGTCTCGCTGACAGATTCTGCGTTGCCGCCGTGTCCGATGACGACGAGATGGTGTGGGTCATGCTCCCGGGACACGGTGCGCCAGGCATGACCTCGACCCCACTCGAGCTCTCGGTGTTCGCCGCGACAGGCACGGTCGCGCTCGACTTCGACTCGTGCCAGGTCGACGACACCGACGTCGTCGCGGTCAGCGACGTTCACGACTGGCGCGACGGCGACCGCCGACGTGCTGCGATCGGGCAGCCGGCGGTACTCGGAGTGGCCGAGCGCGCCGTCAGGCTGCTCGCGGGACTCGGCCCCGAAGCCGGTGAGACCGCGCAGCGGTTGAGCGACGAGATCGTCGAACGATGGGCCATCGACGACGACATGCTGACCGCCGCTGCCTCGACCCCCATGTCGGTCGTCGACTCGGCAGACCGAGCGGCGTTGGAGACCTTCGTCGCCGACGCGAGCGACCACCGCGCAGCGTGTCTCGACATCGGACGTCGGGCAACGACGGCGCTCCTCGCGGCTTGCGGTGGAGCCGGCATGGATCTCGCACACCCGGCCCAGCGCCTCGCCCGAGAGTCGACGTTCTACGTGATCCAGGCTCAGACCGCAGACGGGCGCTCTGCGACGCTGCGCTCGCTGTGAGCAGTCGGTGTCGGTCGGAGGCCGAGGAGTTTCCCGAGACCGCGGATCGGGTACTTTCCCCGCACGTCGGACGCCGACGCCACCGGTGAGCGAGCGGCGCTCAGGGAACGACCATCCGGAAGGACCGCCCACATGTCGACGCTGGCCACACCACCACGAGCCGCTCTTCGGGCTCCCGCTAGCGTTGGCTCATGTTCGTGATCGGAACCTCCCGCACGATCGAGGAAGACGCGATCGTCGTGTCGGTCCCGCTGCGCTCCGAGCACGGTTCGATGCTTCGCGTGATCGTGTCGTCGCTCGGTGCCGACGCAGGCTTCAGCGTCGACGAGATCGACGATCTGAAGCTCGCCGTCTCCGAGGTCTTCACGCTGCTGGTCGAGGGCGCCAGTAGCGTCGATGCCACACACGCACATGCTGAGTTCCGGCCATCGACCGAGTCGGTGGAGCTGTGTCTGCACCGAGGTGTCGAAGGTGACGATCTCGAACTCGACGTCCTGGCCTCCACGATCCTCTCATCGGTGGTGGACAGTCACCGGATCGACGGTCAAGGCGTCACGATGCTCAAGCGCCGGCAAGCCTGACGGCCGGCCGCAGACTCTCACACCGTTCATGGCCGACGACCTCGACGACCTCGATCTCTTTCGCGACTTCGCACAGACGCGCGACCGGGCGACGCGCAACAAGCTCGTCGAGCGACACATGGGCCTCGCCAGCCACATCGCGCAGCGATACAGCAGGTCGGGTCGCCATGACGACGATCTTCGTCAGGTCGCGATGATCGGCCTTGTGAAGTCGGTCGATCGGTTCGACCCCGACTTCGGCGTGGCCTTCTCGTCGTTCGCCGGGCGAACCATCGAAGGCGAGATCAAACGGCACTTCCGCGACAAGTCGTGGACCGTGAAGGTCCCGCGGAGCGCGAAGGAACTCCATCTGCTGGTTCGGGGCGCGATCGCCGAGATCGAACAGTCGACGGGGCGCTCGCCGAGCGTCGATGAAATCGCCTCACACCTCGACGTGGAGCGCGATGACGTACTGCGCGGCCTCGCCGCCTCGGCAGCCGCAACGGTCGGCACCATCGACGCGGGCTCGAACGATGACGACGTCGCAACCGACCGACAGGCGGCGTTGGCGAGCGACGACCGAGCCTTCGAACACGCCGAGGACGTCCACGTCATCGAACGACTCATGGCGGAACTCGCTCCACGCGAGCGCGAGATCGTCCGGCTGCGTTTCTACGAGGATCTCTCTCAACTCGAGATCGCGCAGCGCGTCGGGGTCTCCCAAATGCACGTGAGCCGGCTGCTCAAACGCTCGTTCGAGCAGATGCGCACCGTGTTGTCCGAGCCAGACGGCACCGACTGAAGCCGTCTGGAGCGGTCGGCCGAGTGATCTACGGCTGCTCGACGAACGAACCACCGGTATGCAACCGAACCGTCCGGCCGTACCCGTGGCATCATGGGCAGTTCGTGACGCTCCCGATCGAACCCAGCGTGCTGCTCAGACGCGTGCAGCAGGGTGATCGCGACGCGTTCTCGGCGTTCTACGACGCTGTGTCGCCGGCGGTGTTCGGCACGGTCAAACGCGTCCTGCGCGATCCTGCCATGTCCGAAGAGGTGACCCAGGAGGTCTTCGTCGAGATCTGGAAGACCGTCGACCGGTTCGACCCCGAGCGGGCCACTGCGAGTACTTGGGCGGTGACGCTCGCGCGCCGACGCGCTGTCGATCGAGTCCGTCATGAACAATCGCAACGCAACCGGATCGGCGCGCTCGCCGGACAGCGAACGGTCGCCGACGCAGGCCCGGAAGACGCCGTCGTCGCGTCGCTCGACGGCGAGCGAGTGCAGCGAGCGATGTCCGAGCTGCCTGACGATCAACGCGAAGCCGTCGGGCTCGCGTTCCTCGACGGCCGCACACACGGCGACATCGCAGAACGACTCGATCTACCGCTCGGGACCGTCAAAGGACGCATCCGTATCGGCCTCAAGAAGCTGCGCAACACGCTCGGAGAACCGTCATGACCGACGATCGATTCGACGAACTGCTCACGCTCGCCGCGCTCGGCGAGCTCGACGAACGCGAGATGGCCGAGCTCGATTCGGCGGTCGCCGACGATCCGGAGCGGCGCGCCGAGCTCGACGCGAACCTGCGGATCGCAGCGGAACTCCAGCAAGTCGCACCCGTTTCCCCGCCACCTTCGCTGAAGGATTCGGTGATGGCGGCGATCGACGCGCTCGATGAGAATTCCGTCACCGATCGCACGCTCGCTCCCCCTGCGGTCGGGACACGACCGGTGGTAGAGACCCCCGTGATCTCCTTGGAGTCCGAGCGCCGACGGCGCCGGCCATGGACCGCCTTCGCCGCGGCCGCAGCGGTCGCCGCGCTCTTCGCCGGCGGCCTCTTCGTCGTCGCCCGTGACAACGAGCCCGATCGCATCGAGGTCGTCGCAGCAGCCGACGACGCGGTGCGTCGCGTGCTCATCGACGGCGAACTCGACGGCGAACTCGAGGTGGTGTACTCCGCGTCGCTCGATGCGTTCGTGTTGCTCGGGACCGACATCCCTGTCCTCGCCGACGACGAGACGTATCAGCTCTGGCTGGTCGACGCTGCCGGGGCCCGCTCGATGGGCGTGTTCACCCCCGACGACGACGGCACCGTGTCCGAACGTTTCGACGGCAGCGATCCGAGCGAGGTGACCGTCGGAGTCACCGTCGAGCCAGCGGGTGGCAGCTCCGAACCGACGCTGCCGATCGTCGCCTCGACATCGGCGTGAGCACGGGCGCCACTCGCTGCGCCCGAGGATCGGTTCGGTGCCGTTGAGGCTGCGAACCAGTAACTTTGAGCTGGTGTCTGATCCCGTGTCACGTTTGAACATCACGACGTCGTCAGACGAACTCGTCGTGTCCGGCGAACTGGACGCTCACACCTGCGGCGGCCTCGTCGACGCCCTGGAGCCCCTGCCCGGTGAGGGTGACATCCGCCTCGAAGTGAGCGGCGTCGGCTTCATGGACTCGAGCGGCCTTCGCGCCCTCATCGGGGCGCACCAGAGCGCAGAAGCGGCCGGTCGCAAGCTGCTCATCGTGCGACCCACCAAAGCGGTCGCGAGAATCATCGAGATCAGTGGTCTCGACGACCATTTGAACGTCGTCGGCGACGACTGACGACATCGGGCGACGGCACCAGTCGGTGTCGCCGCGCGTGCGCCGATCAGCTGATCTCGAAGTCGACGTCATCGGGAACCATCGGGTCCCCGGAGCTCGGTGCGGCGGTCTGGCCCAGGTGGTAGGCCTCGGTGAGCCAGTCCTCGAACTCGTCATCGATCATCGAGCTGTCGCTCACGTTCACCACGTGAAAGAACTTGCCCCCGTACTCGGTGGTCTTGCGTGACAGCCGGCCGCTCGCCACCTGACGGCGCAACGAGAAGCCCACCGCGACCCACTTCGACTTGACTTCGAGCATGCAGAAGGTCGGGCCGTGCTTGAACAACACCTTCTTCTCGAGGGGATCGACGATCAGGTCACCACCTTCGGACTCGTCGACCGCGCAGAGGTGATCGTGCACCCGACGGAACACCTGAGTCACGAACTCGGGAGTCCCTTCGAGGAATTCGTCGATCGTCGCGCCCGGATGGCACATGTGTCCCTGGGCACGCTTGCCGAACGTTCGCGCGCAGTTCGGGCAGGTCCACGTCGCCATGACCGGAACGTACCCGCCGCGGCGCGACCACGCCGTCACACGCGCGAACAGCGGTTCAGGTCGTGATGTCGACGCCGAAGATCCGCTCGAAACGCGCGATGTACTCGGCGTCGTCCTCGATCGAACCCATGGCGATCCAGTCGGCATCGGCGATGCGGTCGTGCATCGCCGCCATCTCGGGGCCTGCCCAGCTGACCGGGTAGCGGAGCTTCGGCTCGTCGGTCGTGATGGCATGCTCGATCACCCGGCCCACTTCGACCGCCGGCGTCGCACCGGCCATACCCGCCGCGTAGAACTGGAACATCCGGCGATAGTGGGTCTCGTAGGCACCGGTGTCGTTCGGCAGGTCGACGTTCTTTGCGAAGATCGACGACTGCGTCACGCCCGGCTCGATGATCGCCACTCGAATCCCGAACGGGGCGACCTCCTGAGCAAGGAGCTCACTCAAGCCTTCGAGCGCCCACTTCGACGCCACGTACGAAGCCTGTGCGAGTGCACCGATCCGCCCTGCGACGGAGGTGACGTTGAGAATCGTGCCGCTCCCGCGCTCGCGCATCTGCGGCAGTGCGGCCTGCGTGCAGCGTGTGACGCCACAGAGGTTGACGTTCATCACCTCGAGGAAGTCGGCCGACGACGTCTCCTCGACCACGCCGTTGCCGCCGACGCCGGCATTGTTCACCAGGTGATCGATGCGGCCGGCGCTCGAGAGGATCTCGGCGAAGCCTTCCCGCACCGAGTCATCGTCGGCGACGTCCGCGACCGCAAGCTGGATCGGGACCCCGATCTCGTCAGCTTTCGCCATGAGCTTGTCGGCCTTGTCGAGCGCGCGGACCGTGCCCACGACGTGGTGGCCGACGGATGCGAGATGCAGCGCTGTCGCCCGACCGATTCCCGAGTTGGCTCCGGTGACGACGGTGACGGGTTGATCGGCTGACGGCGTGTTCGACATGCCCGCGACCGTAACGGTTCGAGTCGGACCCATCCCGTGACGAGCTGCCGGAGCCTTCGACGCCGTGTCGTGCGTGACCGAACGCGACGGCTTCGAACTCAGCGGTCAGACGATGTCGCCGCGGATCGCGGTCAACCAGTCGTCGGCCTGACGCCAGCGATCGTCGTGGTTGCCGCGGACCTCCTCGCCAGCTTCACCCGCGGCGGGATACGAGCCGAGGAACTTGACCGTGGCCTGCTTCGCATGGAGCGAACGCATCGTGTCGGCGAGCAGCTCGTCGGACACGTGACCGTCTGCGTACATCACGAAGCAGTAGGAGCCGAGCCCACCGTTCTTCGTCGGCCGGCTGAACAGGTTCGACAGGTTGATTCGACGGGCGGCGAACTCCTGCAGGATCGAGATCAAGCTGCCGGGTTCGTCGGCGCGCTGATAGACGACGAGCGCCGTGCGGTCGTGACCGGTCGGCGCGGGCACGCCCGAGCGAGCCACCATGACGAACCGGGTCTGGTTGCCCGCATGATCACCGAGGTCGGCGGCGAGGATCTCGAGGTCGTACACGTCGGCGGCGACTCGCGGCGACAACGCCGCCACGTGGCGGTCGGGCGACTCGGCCACTCGCCGCGCCGCGTCGGCCGTGGAACTGGCCGGCAGGATCTCGGCGTCGGGAAGGAGCTTGCGCAGCGTGCGGTGGCACTGCGCCGTGGCAACCGGGATCGAGAGGATCTCGGTGATGTCGCCGATGGCCACCCCCACCGGCGCGAGGAGGCAGTGCTCGATGTCGATGACCACCTCGTGGGTGATGATCAGCTCGTAGTCGAATGCGAGCGCATCCTGCGTGAAGTTGACCATCCCCTCGATCGAGTTCTCGATCGGCACGAAGCCGGTGTCGACCTCACCTGCGGCGACAGCATCGAGCACATCGGGGACCGTGCGATAGGGGACGGCATCCGCGTCGGGCGCACCAGGCACGGTCTGGAGGGCCTGCTGCGTGAAGGTGCCGAACGGCCCGAGGAATCCGATGCGCGTCTGGCTCACGGGCGGCAGGCTAACGACTCGGCGTCGGGCGACCGAGGCCCGTTCAGCCAGCGGTCGCGAGAGCGTCTTCGAGGAACGCCACTGTGTCGGCGCCCGGGCGCACCCCGACGGTGCGAGCGAGCACCGTGCCGTCGGCGTCGAGCACGACGCCGTACGGGAACGAGGTCCCGCCCATCGCCACGAAGGCTTCCGCCTCGACGCTGTCAGCCATCACCGGGAACGGCCAACCGGCGTCGTCGAGCCATTCGCTCGGCGGGAAGTTGTCGCGCTCGTCGGTCGTGGCCGTGGCGACGGCGAGCACGTCGAGCCCTTCGGGGTAGGAGTCCGACTCGGCGAGCTCGACCAGTTCGGGAAGTTCCTCGTTGCAGGCCGGGCACCAGTGAGCGAGGAAGACGACGAAGGTCGGGTTCTCGGTCTCTTCGCCGATGGTGACGGGCGAGCCGTCGAACGCCTGACCGGTGATCACCGGCGAGGCCGTGCCGATCGACGGGTCCTCGGGCGTCTCGCCGTATGGGGCGAGGGGCTCGCCGTCGACCTCGATCGGCGCGGTCTGGGAGAGGCTCGCCGAGTCGGCGTCGACGACCTCGGTCGGATCGGAGGACTGATCAGCCTCGTCGCTTCCACCGCACGCCGCGCCGACGAGCGCGACGACAGCGGCGAGCGCAGCAAGCGATCGGGGCAGGCGGGACGAAGAGTTCGTGTTCACCTCCTCATTGTGTCGTGGTCGGGGGCGCCCGCGACGTCAGCGTCGCTACCGTCACAGCCGATGTCCGCCCCGGCTACACCCGACGAGGAGCCCCGACAGGATCCGGCCGACCCCGCGGCCCTGCCGAGCGGTGATGCGGTGGTCGCCGAACTCCGGCGGACACGCCGTGCCATTCGCCTCGGAGACACCGAGTGGTTCGACGTGCTCTATCGCGTGTATCTCTTCGCGCTCGCCGGCACGATCGCCGTGATCCTCGCGTCGGACGCCGTCGAGGGCCTGGTCGGCGACGAGGTCAGCACCGAGACGCTGCTCGATCGAGGGCCGACGATCGCAGGCATCGTGGCGGTGCTGGCCGTCGGCATCGGCCTGCGGAACGGGGCCGACGGGGGGCCGATCTCGGTCGAGCCTGCCGACGTCCGCCACCTGCTGACCGCTCCGATCGACCGCCGGCGGGCGCTGCTGCGACCGATCGTTCAGCGCTTCCGATCGCTCGCGTTCGGTGCGGCGCTGACCTTGGGCATCTTGGGGCAACTCGTGGGCCGCGAGATCGACGGTTCTCGAGCCGCGTGGGCGGGGAGCGGCGCGCTGTTCGGCGTGGTGCTCGCTGCGCTCTACGTGAGTGCGGCGATCATCGCCCACGCGCTTCGTTTGCCCCCGGCGTTGGCGAGTGCGATCTTCGTCGTGCTGCTGGCATGGCAGGGCGCCGCCGCCTGGGCCACGTGGCCCGACACTCCGGTCGACGCGGTGGGCATCGGTCCTGGCGATCTCCACGGCAGCCTGCTCTTCTGGGGCATCCGTCAGCCCACGATCGACATCGTCGCGATCGCGGCGACGGTCATCGGGCTCGTCGTCGCCACCGGCCTCGGCGGTCGGCTGCGACTCGACCCGCTCGAGCGGCGCGGACAACTCGTCTCGCAGTTGCGGTTCGCTGCGACGGTTCAGGACATCCGAACGGTCGTGCTGCTCAGGCGCCAGCTCCGAGCCGAGTCGGTGCGTGCTCGCTCGCTCCTCGGCGGCGCACACTTCCCCGGGCGTCAGGCCGCGCGAGTGTCATCTCGGCGACCCGATCGGGCCGAGCGCCACCCTGCGCCGACGATCGTCTGGCGGCGCGGCGCGACCGCGATCGGACGACTCCCGATCGGACGTCTCTTGCGGATCGCGACGCTCGCAGCGGTCGCCGGAGTCACCGGTGCGCTCGCTGTCTCATCGTCGCCACTGCTGCTGGTGGCGTTCGTCGCTGCGTCCTTCGTCCTTGGTCTCGAAGCCCTCGAACCGCTCGCCCAGGAGATCGATCGACCGAGCATCACCGACTCGATCCCGATCGATCGGGGCTGGCTGTTCGCGCATCATCTGGTCGCGCCTGCCGGGTTGCTCGCCGGAGCTGGCCTGATCGGCGCCGCGTTCGCCGCCGTCGTCGAACCCGGCAATGCCGTTGGTGCGTTCGCCCTCGCCATCCCGCTCGCCTGGGTCGGTTCGATCGGCGCCGTCGTCACCACGGTGGGCGACGCTCCTGACCCGCCGACGGTCGCTGGGCTCACGCTCACAGGCGCAGAGCGCAGCGCCGAGAGTCCGTTCGCGTTGCCCGAATTCGCCGGCGTCTCCCAGCTCGGCAAGGGCGCGATCCCCGTCGTCTTCAGCGCGGTCGGCGCGCTCTGCCTCCTCGCGCTGCGCAACGAGCCGTCCGCCGCGATCGTGCTCCGCTCGATCCTCGGTGTGGCACTGTGTCTGGCTGTGATGGTCTGGTGGGTCGTGCGACGCGATCGCATCAACAGCCGGATCCGCGAGTTCTTCGCCGCCGGCCGTCAGGCTCAGGCGGCTGCGTCATGAGCGCAGCGATCACGACCGTCGGGCTCTGCAAGACCTACGGCGACCACGAAGCGCTCGCCCCGCTCGACCTCCACATCGACGTCGGTGAACGCGTCTCGCTCATCGGTCACAACGGCTCGGGAAAGACCACGCTGATCAGGATGATCGCCGGCCTGCTCGAGCCGTCGTCCGGTGTCGCGACCGTGTCGGAATCGCCGGCCGGCAGCATCGATGCTCGGGCCGCGCTGTCGTACCTTCCCGACGCACCGGTCTTCTACGACGATCTCAGCGTGTGGCAACACCTCGAATACGTCGCCCGTCTGCACTCGACGACCGACTGGGAGCATCACGCCGCCTGGTTGCTCGACACCCTCGGCATCACCGAGCGCGCCGACGACCTCCCGGTCACCTTCAGCCGCGGTCTGCAGCAGAAGGCCGCGATCGCGCTCGGATTCGTGCGCCCGTTCGACGTGATGCTGGTCGACGAGCCGTTCGTCGGCCTCGACCGAAAGGGCCGTGAGGCGCTGCTCGAACTCTTCGCGTGGGCGCACGGCGACGGCGCCACGTTGGTCATCGCGACACACGAATTGGCGAGCGTGCACGCCGGCGAACGGCTCATCGCTCTGGCAGACGGGCAGGTGATCTTCGACGGTGTACCCGCCGACGCCGACACCGATTCGCTTGCCGACGGCCTCGCCGAGCGTCCCGACGATTGATCCTCGCGGATCTTGAACGTCGCGTGAACACCTCCGCCGTGGTCGATGCGTGCAGTCCGTGAACGCCCACGTCGTCTAGCATCCCTCGGATGCAGGAGTTTTCTTCGGTTACCGCGTCGTCTTACGACGCCGAATCACTCGCGCCGATGCTCACGGAGAAGGCCGCTGAGGGCTGGTCGGTCGTGAGCATCATCTCGGCCGGGACCAACGTCGTCGCATATCTCACGCGTGGCGAGTCTGGCGATGCGCCGACGACCGAGACCGACGCGACCGATGTCGTAGCAACCGAGTCTGCTCCCGACGACCAGTGGAGCCCCGAGACCGGCGCAGCGGCCATTGCGCCCGCGATCGCAGCCGAGACGGCACCCGCACCGGTGATCGAGACCCCGGTGATCGAGACCCCCGTGATCGAGACCCCCGTGGTGGAGACCCCGGTGGTGGAGACCCCGGTGGTGGAGACGCCCGTGGAGGAAGCCGCCCCCGAACCCGCCCCCGAGGTGGAGGCCGTCACCGACACGGTGCCCGACGCAGCTCCCGTGATCGACACGCCCGTCGTCGAGGCCGCTCCAGAACCGGCGATCGAGACCCCTGAGCAGATTCCGGGCGACAGCGCGACCGACCACTCCGGAGCCGTCACCGGGGCGGTAGCCGCAGCAGGCGCTGGGCTCGCCGACGAGGCCTCGAGCATCGCTGACGAGGCGCAAGACGCCGCGACCGACCAGGCGTCGGGCATGGCCGACGAGGCGCAAGACGCCGTCGAGCAGGTCCAAGAGGAGTCGTCCGATGCGGCCGAAGCCGTCTCCGAAGCTGCGTCGAGCGACGGCGACGACTCGAGCGGCGGCGACGGTTCGGGCGTGCCGGCAGGTTGGTACGCCGACCCGTCCGGTCGCTATGAACTGCGCTACTGGGACGGCAGCGCCTGGACCGAGCACGTGTCTCGGGCCGGCCAGCAGTACACCGACCCGCCCGTCGCCTGACCCTCTCGTCGCCCGTTGGGGTGATTGTTGCGCCCCATGTCCTCTTGCCCCGACCGGTCTCGACCGAGATGGATTGACTGACGAGAACTCGTGGCGCACGAGCGGGACCACTTCGAGGCGCAGGCTGTCGAGGCATCGGCGTCGGTGAGTTCTGCCCGCTCTGATGCACCGTTGGATGTGACGACACGGCCGTCTCGCCAAGCAGTGATCGTCGTCGCGGTCACGGCGCTCGTGCTGTTGGTGACCGCCGGGTCGCGTGCGGCGCCCGGAGCCTTGCTCACCACGATGGAAGACGACACGCCGTGGTCGAACGCGGCGCTGTCGTTCACCGCGGCAGTCGGGCTCGTCATGTACGGCCTCGGTGGGCCATTCGCCGGGTCGATGATGGGCAAGTACGGTCCGCGTCGCATCACGATCGTCTCGATCGCCATCACGTCGGTGTCGGTCCTGCTCGCCTCTCAGGTGAACTAACTGTGGCTGCTCGTGCTCACGTTCGGTTTCGCCAGCGGCGTGGGCGCCGGACTGATCGCCAGTGTCCTCGGCACCGTCGTCGCCACACGATGGTTCGTCGACAGACGCGGCCTGGTGCTCGGCGTGTTCGGAGCGAGCGTGTCCGCCGGGCAACTCGTGTTCTTCCCGGTCCTCACCAAGATCGGCGTCGACGTCGGCTGGCGAGAAGCGTTGATCGCGTTCGGGCTCATCAGCGCTGTCGTCATCATCCCGGCAGCGGCGTTTCTCCGCGACGACCCGGCCGACGTCGGTGAGCGCGCTCTCGGCGCGACCGGCCCGATCACGGCGGCTCTCCCACCAGAGCGCGGGATCATGCGCCACGCGACGCGCAACCCTGCGTTCTGGCTGCTGGCCGGCACGTTCTTCGTGTGCGGTGCAACCTCCAACGGACTGGTCGGTCAGCACTTCATCTCGCACGCACAGGACCACGGCTTTGCCGAGATCACCGCCGCCAACTGGCTCGCGGTGATGGGCGTGTTCAACTTCATCGGGACGATCGCATCAGGGTGGCTGACCGATCGCTACGACCCCCGGCGGCTGCTGCTCCTCTACTACGGGTTCCGAGGTGTGAGCTTGCTCTTCCTCCCCTTCGTCCACGACTCGCTGTCGATCGGAGCGTTCGCCGTTCTGTTCGGCCTCGACTACATCGCCACGGTGCCTCCGACGATCGCACTGTGCGCCGACACGTTCGGCTCACGCAATGCCGGCGTCGTCTACGGCTGGGTGTTCGCTGCCCACCAGGTCGGTGCCGCAGGCGCTGCCTGGGCTGCCGGACTGGCTCGGGACGGCCTGGGCGACTACGACCTGGCGTTCTTGTCCGCCGGGCTGGTGGCGATCGCTGCAGGAATCGCGGCGACGCTGATTCGCAACGTCACACCGACCCACGCCCCGACGGCGGCCTCGTCCTGACGCCGGCCTCGTCCTGATGCGGTGACCTAGCCTTGGTGACGTGAAAGCCACGTCGATCGGCCACGCCGGAATGCTCATCGAGACCTCCGCCGGATCGATTCTCTGCGACCCGTGGTTCGAGCCTGCCTTCTTCGGTGGCTGGTTCCCGTTTCCCCGCAACGACCAACTGAGTCACGACCTCAGACAACGAATCGAGGCGGCCGACTTCCTCTACATCTCGCACCTCCACGGTGACCACCACGACGAGGCCTGGCTCACGGACCACCTCCCGCGCGACATCCCGATTCTGCTGCCCGGCTTTCCGACTCGCGAACAGCGCCGGACGCTCCAGGCCCAGGGCTTCACGAACTTCGTGCAGACCGTCGACACCGAAGAACACGAGATCGCTCCTGGTCTTCGCGTGGCGATCCACATCGAGTCATCGATCACCGACGGCCCGGGCGGCGACTCGGCACTCGTGGTGATCGCCGACGATTCGATCCTCGTCAACCAGAACGACTGCCGCACCAACGATCTCGCGCAGCTCGCCTCCCACGGTCCGGTCGATCTTCACTGGCTGCAGTTCTCGGGCGCCATCTGGTTCCCCATGGTGTACGAGATGCCGGCCGACGAGAAGCGCCGCCAATGCGCGGCCAAGGTCGAGGCGCAGTTCGCCCGGGCAATGCGCTACGTCGAGAAGATCGACGCCCGAGCAGTGGTCCCGTCAGCAGGACCACCCTGCTTTCTCGACCCCGAACTGTTCGGGCTCAACATGATCGACGGCGACGAGATCTCGATCTTTCCCGACCAGACGGCGTTCCTCGCGATGCTCGCCGACGCCGAGCGGCAAGGCGTGATGAACATTCCCGGCACCGAGATCGAGGTCGCCACGGTGATCAGCGCCGAGCATCCGATGTCGACCAGCGACGTCGACGCGATCTTCGCCGAGAAGCGTGCGTACCTCGAGGCGTACCAGGCCGACTGGATGCCATGGCTCGACGAGATGAAGGCCGGATGGCAGTCCCTCGACATGGACCTGTTGGGCGAACTCCGCGAGTGGTGGATGCCGCTGTTGGAGATGGCGCCGACGTTGCGGTCGATGGTCGGCGCCAACGTGCTGATCAACGCTGGTGACCTCCCGATCGTGATCGACTTCCCGAACGGCGAGGTGCGGCGTCACGCGGGCGAGGATTTCGCGTTCCGCTTCGACATCGCCCGCGACCTGGTCGAGGCCGTCGCTGCGAAACGAGCGGTCGACTGGTCGAACTCGCTGCTGCTGTCGTGTCGTTTCACCGCATGGCGCGAGGGCGAGTTCAACGAGTACGTGTACAACTTCTTGAAGTCGCTCTCACGCGAGCGGATGAAGCGCGCCGAAGCCGAAGCGGTCCGCAAGGTCGAGCTCGCCGAGGGTGGGCGCGTCGAGTCGGACGAGCCCGACATTCGCATCGGCGACTACATCGTCCAGCGACGATGCCCGCATCGCGATGCCGACCTCGACGCGTTCGGCGACGTGCAGACCGAGGCCGATGGATCGGACGTGTTCGTGTGCACGCTTCACGGCTGGCGCTTCGACTGCGCAACCGGCGCGTGCATCACCTCCCCCACCGAAACACCTCTGCGGATCCGCCGAGCCTGACCTCGTACGGGTCGACACCCGAGTCGGTCGACACCGACCGCCGTGATCTGCGAGCCGCGGATCAGCTGAGCGAGTCTCTGATCTCGTCGACGAGCGTCCGAACCGCGGTGGTTCGGCTGCGGCTGTTGACCCGGACGACGAACGAGATCTCGGGGAGACCACCCTCGCCGTGCGGAACCTCCCAGGTCGCGCACTGGGGAGCGCGACCGCGCTCGTTGATGACCGCCACACCGAACCCGGCGAGCACGGCACTGCACACCGCCGAGGAGCTCTCCGACTCGAACGCGGCGTAGTGCTCGATGCCGGCGCGATCGAGCGCGTCGAACATCGGCGCGGCGTAGCTCGACGTCGGACCGAAGGTGACCAACGGGAGCGGTTCGGAGAGGTCCGGCTCGAAGGTCGGTGCGACGATCCACTCCAGCGACTCGGTCCACAGCACGTGATCGCGCGGGCCCGGTTCGAACACCTGGACCAGGCCGACATCGAGGTCACCGCTGCGCACGAGCTGGGCGATCGTGCCACTCAGGCCCATTCGAACGCGAAGCCGCACCAGTGGATGCCGGCGGCGGAAGCGCGTGAGCAGGCCGGCGACGTCATCGACCTCGAGTTCGTCGTTGATGCCGAGGTGAACCGTGCCCTCGAGCTGTGAGCGCTGGAGGCTGTCGACCGCGTCGTCGTGCGCGGTGACGATCTGCTCGGCGTGCTCGAGGAGTTCCACGCCGAGATCGGTCAGGGCGATGTCACGACCGTCGCGAACGAACAGAGGTGAGCCGAGTCGTTCCTCGAGGCGCTTCATCTTCCAGCTCACCGCGGACTGAGTGAGGTTCAGATGCGCGGCTGCTTGGGTGATGCTGCCGCGATCGGTGACGCAGCGGAAGGCACGGAGAGACTCCACGTCGAGCCGCATGGCTTCTCAGCATGACAGAAACTGCTGCAGTACACGAACGATCGCCATGCCCGTCATGCCAGCACGTCGATCCGACGTCTGCGAAGATCGCGCCGATGAGCAACGGCGACGAGGCCAAGGGCGGCACGTACGACGCGATCGTGATCGGTGCCGGAGTCATCGGCGGCGCGGTCGCCTACGAACTCGCGCGCCGAGGCCACCGCACGCTGAGCATCGACAAGGGACCGGGTGCGGGCTACGGCAGCACGAGCGCATCGAGTGCGATCATCCGGTTCAGCTACTCGACCGAAACCGGCGTCGCTGCGGCGTGGGACGGCATGCACTACTGGAAGCACTGGCCCGAATACCTCGACACCGACGACGAAAACGGCTTCGCCCAGCTCGTGCAGTGCGGCATGGCGCTCCTGATCGCCGGCGACGAGGGCCACCACAATCGGGTGATGCCGATCTGGGATCGACTCGGGGTCCCGTACGAACGGTGGGACCGATCCGAGTTGGCGACCCGAGCACCCGTTCTCGACCTGTCGCTGTTCGGCCCTCCGGCTCGCGCCGACGATCCGACGTTCTGGGACGACCCGGACGGCGAGATGGTCGGTGCCCTGTTCTCTCCCGACGCCGGCTATGTCGACGACCCCCAGCTGGCCGCTCACAACCTGCAGCGAGCGACCGAAGCCAAGGGCGGCGAGTTCCGGTTCCGCACCGAGGTGGTCGGCTTCGTCCACGACGACGGTCGGGTCAGCGGCGCCGAGTTGAGCGATGGCTCGATCGCCCACGCGCCGGTCGTCGTGAACGCAGCGGGACCCCACAGTTCGCACATCAACCGCTTGGCGGGCGTGTACGACGCGATGAACATCAAGACGATGTCGCTGCGTCACGAGACCTATCACGTGCCGGGCCCACCGGACGCCGACTTCACCGCCGACGGGTTCGCGGTGGCCGACGACGACAACGGGATCTACTTCCGCCCACAGCCTGGCAACAACATCCTCGTCGGTACCACCGACCCGGACTGCGATCCGCAGGTAGCCGTCGGGCCCGACGAAGACGTCGGCGAGCTCACGCCGGACGGGTGGGAGACGAACACACTGCGGATCAACAAGCGGATGCCGTCGCTCGGCGTGCCGCTGCCTCACGAGAAGAAGGGCGTGGTCGACCGCTACGACAAGAGCGACGACTGGATCCCGATCTACGACCGCACCGACCTCGACGGGTTCTACGTCGCGATCGGCACGAGCGGCAACCAGTTCAAGAACGCAGGGGTTGCGGGCCACCTGATGGCGGAGCTCATCGAGGCCGTCGAGTCGGGCCACGACCACGATGCCGAACCCCTCCAGGTCTCGGCCCGGTACACGGGTCTCAACCTCGACCTGGGGACCTTCAGCCGCAACCGATCGATCAACGCCGACTCGTCGATGTCCGTCCACGGCTGACGGCTCTCGAGTGCTCTGCGGTCAGCTCCGCATGCGCGAGCCGGACGGGTCGAAGGGCGCGTCGTCGAGGCGCGTCGCCGAACGCATTTCACCGATCACTTCGATCTGCCACGGACCGTCGCTCGCGGCGTGTTCGGCGGGCACGTAGCCGAGCGCGATCGACAGACCGCTGTGATGTGCGAAGCCGCCCGAGGTGACCCAACCGACC
>JBGCFW010000011.1:0-5237 GCA_045107155.1 Ilumatobacter sp.
GAGCCGAGACCACAGCGAGCGCGACCGGAGCGAGAATCACCAGGTGGCAGACCTGGACGATCGACCGGACCCCCTCGGCGAACGCGTCGAACATCGTCAATGAACTCCGAGCGGGCTGGCCAGCAGACGTCGCAGCGGCGGCTCAGGCGTTCTTCTCGGCGATCAAGGCGCCGACGGCGGCGTCGATCTCGTCGTAGCGGCCTTCGCCGATCTTGTCGTATCGAACGTTGCCGTCGACGTCGATGAGGAACAGTCGCGGCCAGAACCGGCGGTCCTGCCATGACCGGAAGTTGGCCTTCGTCTCCTTGAACTCGACCGCGATCGGCCAGACGAGGCCGTTGTCGGTCGCTGCCTGCTGCACGGCGTCGATGTCGTCTTCGAAGTCGAACTCCGGCGCGTGCACACCGATGATCTCGAAGTCGTCGCCGGCGTATTTGGCATGGAGATCGCGCATGTGGGGCCACGTCGCCTGACAGTTGTGGCAGCCGAAGGTCCAGAACTGCACAGCACGGACCTTGCCGTCAAATGCCGCGAAGTCGGGTGTGTCGGTCTGCAGCCATTGGCGGACCGGCAAGAACTCCGGGTGCGGTCCGCGGTTCGGCAAGTCGGGCACGTCCGCGTCGGCGATCGGGGCGGCGTCGTCCGACGCCTGGCCGGCTGCGTCAGCCTGATCGATGGTCGATCCTTCCGCTTCGTCGCCGCCCGATCCTGCGGTTGGCGCATCGTCATCTCGGCCGGTGGCGACGGCGATTCCGCCCACACCCGCACCGACGACGCCGAGTGAGAGCAGCGCGATGACCTGTCGGCGATCCATGTCGAACAGTGTCCCAGGCTTCCCCGCGCCCCGCAGTCAACGGGAGCTAATCTTTCGCGAAACAGCCGGCGAGCTCTGGCAGCCGGAGACCGCGCAAGCCCGACCGGTCGACTGGTCAACGATGTGACGAAGGCGGCCGGACCTCGGCGATGGAGGCCGTCGACGTCACGGGTGGTCGAGCGACGAAGCCGGAATTCGACGGTCGTCAGTCGGGCTTCGTTCGGTCCATCGTCGAAACGCCCGGCGGAGGCATGGCTCCGCCGTGGTGGAAGCAATCGCTGCAACGCCGCCCCGTCGCTCCGATCGCCCGAGCGCTGCTCACATGAGGGCGACGGGGACGCGTACGACCACTCGGTACGAACCCTCGATTGGGAGATCACCGAGTTGACGCGAGTCGACGGTGGGCCGATCTTGATTGTCCGATCGCAGGTGCATGGAGCCGCCGTCGGTGGACACGACACGCTTGACCAACCAGAAGTCCGGTCGGTGCGGGTGTTCGACCACTCGGATCTGACCGGGTCGCGCTCGACTGCTCGCCAGCCCGATCAACCCCTGGCCGGGCTGCAACGTCGGCACCATCGACTCGTCGCTCACCACGAAGCGGCGGAAGCGGGGAAGCCGCAGAGCTCGGAAGCGTCCGGCGATCGAGCGCCGGGATGAGCTCCACACTCGATTGAGTGTAGGTTTCGGAGCGCTGCCGAACGGGCACGCTCGGCAGCGTTCGTTTCCACGACTCTCCAAGGAGAATTCTCTCGATGCTCGCCAAGCTGTTCGCCACCGCCACCACCGCTCACGCTCACTGTGACCTCTACTGCGGGGTGTACGACCCGGCGCAGGCCAAGATCGAGGCGTTGTCGGTCGTGAAGACCGCCAAGAAGTACGCAGAGTCTGACGATGACGTGTTCCGCGCCCGCTGCATCTCCATCAAGGAGGCCCGTGCCGAGGAGACCAAACATCACCTGATGGTGCTCTGGGCCGACTTCTTCGCGCCGGCGCACTTCGAAGAGCACCCGAACCTGCATCAGCTGTTCTGGGATGCGATTCATCAGGCCGGTGAGGCCAAGAAGACCATGGACCCGGCGGCCGGCGAGAAGCTCGTCGAGCTCATCGACGAGATCGCCGTGATCTTCTGGTCGACCGAGAAGGCCAAGGGCATGGGCGTCTACCCGCCCAGCTGATTCCGATCGCTGATCGACCGACCGGGGCTGCGGGCAACTGGCACCCAGACTCCGTGGGGCGGGTCGTGCTGCGATTCGGGCGTGTCGTCCGTGCGCTCAGCATCGAGATGGAGTCCACATACTCCGAGCAAGGCCGCACCGTCGCCCAGCGCACTGGGGAGCGCCGGGCAGGGAAGTGTCGAGAGGAGTGCCCGCTCGAGTGACGGGAAGGCCGCGGCACCGCCACCTGCAACGACCAAGACATCAGCACTCGTTCGGTCGATGTAGGGAGCGAGTGTCGAGCCGAGGGTCTCGCCGAACCGGTCGAACGCGCCAGCGAATGCCGGGTCGACCGCAGCCGAAGCGAGGCCTCCCGGGGTGGTCCCGACGGCGGTGCACATCGCGGCGACAGAGAAGAGCTCGTCGATGCGACCTGCCGGCGTGTCCTCCTGCCACAGGTCGCCCACCGCCCACGAGCCGACCTGGTCGACTGGTCGGCCCTCGTCGACGAGCGCGCTGCCGACGCCGGTTCCCAGTGTGATCACGAGTGCACGCCGGAATCCGAGAGCGGATCCGTGTCGCGCCTCGCCGACCGCGGCGGCCTGCGCGTCGTTCCAGAACGAGATCGTGCGAACATCGCGAGCCTCTTCGCGCAGCGCTTGGCCGAGGTCGATCCCATGGATCGAGGCGAACTTGTGCCGGAGCAGCGGGATACCGGTCGCGTAGTCGAACGGTGCCGGGAAACCGATCGCGGCATCCAACTCGGTGGAGCCCGTCGCATGCGCTGCAGCCGCGGCGTCGACGAGCGCCCCGCGCAACGCCCCCAGCACCTCGTCGCGATCACCATTCGCGTGCGAGAGCTCGGCGCCCGAGGCCACCACCTGAGCCGCCCGTGGTCGTACGACACCCCACTTCACCCGGGTCCCGCCGATGTCGAGGGCGAGCATCAATTCGGCGTCGGGGTCGGTCATCGCCACGTTGTCTGGCTCCGGAGACGGTCCAGGCTGGGTATCGTCCGAACTCGATGTCCGACGACGTGGTGGGGGAGCGAACGACGCGCGAGGCGATTCTCGACGCGGCACGCGGCTGCTTTGCCGCGGCTGGATACACCGGCACGTCGCTCAACGACATCGCTGCCGAGGTCGGTATCCGGCGACCGAGTCTGCTTCATCACTTTGCGTCCAAGGAGCTTCTGTACCAGGAGGTGTTCGAGCAGCTGCTCGCCGACTGGTTCGAGCGCCTGTCGGCGTCGCTCGAGGGGCCAGCGACCGGGCTCGAGAAGGTCGAGCAGACGCTCGATGCGGGCTTCGGTTTCTTCGCGGACAATCCGGCCTACGTGACCCTGATGCGCCGCGCTGCGATCGACGGCGGCGCACACCTCTCCGTCGACCTCGCTGCGGTGATCCGACCGATGTTCGACGAAGCCGTTGCCTATTTCGAACGGGAGATGGCCGCCGGTGTGTTCCGCGACCAGGACGCCGCCCAGCTGCTCCTCACCGGATACGGCGCGCTGCTCAGCTATTTCTCGGACGCAGCGTTCCTCGGGGGACTGCTGGACGAGAACCCACTCGCCGATGCGGCGCTCGCACGACGCCGAACTCACATCATCGAGTTCTTCCGCTCGGCACTGGGTCATTCCGACTGAATCTTCGTCGCGTCCTGAATCTGCGGAGCACCGAGTCCTCGTCGAGAGCCGGGCAGGCAGCCCTGTGCGGCACTCACCTCATACAGGCCGTTGAGGTCGCCGACGGCGTAGTCGTCGAAGCTTCGCACGAGGAACGGGAACATCACCTGGTCGTTGCGGTTCACGTGATCGAGTCCGAGCACATGGCCGATCTCGTGAAGCCACACCGCCTCGGCGCCGCCGTCTGAGATCTCTGCAGCGATCGTTCCGGTGGCGGCGACGATCTCGCTGCCGCCGGAGATGAAGGTGCCCGCACGGCCTGCAGCCCCGTCCAACGCCGGCGTGTCGCTCGGATACACACCGAAGAACGCATCGGCACCCGAGGTCGGGAAACGGTCATCGCTGCCACCTTCGAACGTGCCGACGTCGATGAAGTCGATGCCTGTTGCCTGCTCGGCGTGTTCGACCGCTTCTTCGAAGGCTGCGGCCTGCCCAGGCGTCGCGCCACTCATGTTCGTCTGATAGGTGATCGGCTGGCAGGGGTCCCAGCGGGCGGGCTCGCCTTGGAAGTTCGTGCTGATGAACGAGAACGAACCGGCTGGAGCAGGCGGCGGCACGTCGGGCACACCGGGTGCTGCGGGTTCGGGCTCTCGCGTGTCGATGAGCCGTTGCGGATCGTCAACCCTGATGCGGTCGTTCGGGATCGTCCCGGCGAGGTCCAGGATCAGGTGTGCGTCGCCTCCGTCGGAGTCGTAGCACAGGCGACCGTCGGCGCTGACTGAGGTGATCGCCAGGTTCGGATTCGCGGTACCCGGGGCGAAGTTGACCGACGAGTACTGATCTTCGGCCGCTCGGTCGGGGATCGGCACGGCGTCGGCCGACCGCAACGCTCCGTAACCGTCGGCCGTGGCGTTGGTGTTCGTGACGTTGAACACGAAGACGGCAGCGTCGCTGTCCGCCACGAACGAACACTGGGGGGAGCGGGCGCGGACTCGGCTCTGGCCCCGGGTGTCCACGATGCGGGTGTTGAGTCCAACGACGTCTGGATCGTCGAAGACGGCAACGAGGTCGAGGATCACGTGGGCCGTCCCGCCGTCGGAGTCGTAGCAGATACGACCGTCGGCGCCGACGACGACGAATGCGAGGTTCGGGTCGGGAGCGCCCGGCGCGAAGTTCACCGATGAGTACTGCTCGTTCGCTGGAAGCGACGGAATCGGTGCGGCGTCGGAGGACCGCAGCGCGCCGAAACCGGACGCGGTGGCATCGGTGTTGGTGATGTTGATCACGGCGGTGGCGTTCGGGCGGGCGCCCGGCACTGCCAGGCAGAACGGCGACCGCGGCCGGATCGGCGAACCGGAACGAGTGTCGACGATTCGTTCGGGGTCGTCGATGTCGACGACCCCGGCGGGGAAGATGCCGACGAGGTCGAGGATCACGTCGGCCGTCGCTCCGTCAGAGTCGTAGCAGACCCGGCTGTCGGAGCCGATCGCGACGAAGGCCAAGTTGGGATTCACGCTGTCGCGTGCAAAGTTGACCGACGAATACTGTTCGCTGGTCGACCGGCTCGGAATGGGGGCGGCGTCGGACGATCGCAGTGCGCCATATCCCCCACCGGTCGCGTCGGTGTTCGTGACGTTGATGA
>JBGCFW010000110.1:0-2833 GCA_045107155.1 Ilumatobacter sp.
GGCGCCACGGTAGGTCTCGGTGTGGCCGCCCTGGCGGCCGAAGCCGCGGACTTCCGAAACGGTGATGCCGGTGATTCCGGCCGCCTTGAGGGCGTCTTTGACGTCATCGAGCTTGAACGGCTTGATGACTGCGGTGATGAGTTTCATGTGATCTGTCTCTTTTCGTTCAGTCAGTCGTTCAGCGGCTCAGACGAGCGCACCCTCGTTCGGGTAGCCGGACATCCCGTGCTCGGGGATGTCGAGGCCTTCGATCTCTTCCTCTTCATCGACACGCAGGCCCATGGTGGCCTTGATGGCGGAGAAGACGATGAAGCTCGCCACGGCGACCCAGGCGATGATGATGACGACCATGATGAGCTGCACGATCAGCTGCTCGATGCCGCCGCCGTAGAACAGCCCGGCATCTTCACGGCCGAGGAACGCATCGTCCTTCGTGGCGAAGAGTCCGATGGACAGCACGCCCCAGATACCCACGGTGCCGTGGACCG
This sequence comes from Ilumatobacter sp., assembly GCA_045107155.1. Classification (GTDB taxonomy): domain Bacteria; phylum Actinomycetota; class Acidimicrobiia; order Acidimicrobiales; family Ilumatobacteraceae; genus Ilumatobacter_A. Next base: position 489 of record JBGCFW010000110.1, read on the forward strand.
AGATCGCGCCGACCGGGTCATCGATCTTGACCTTGTCGAAGAAGAGCACCGAGAAGACGACGATCACGCCGCCGATGGCGCCGATGATGATCGACATGACGGGAGTCACCGCACCACAGGGGCCGGTGATCGCCACGAGGCCGGCGAGGACGCCGTTGCCGATGAAGGCGACGTCGGGCTTGCCGGTCTTGGCCCAGATGACCGCTGTCGTGGCGAGGCCACCAGCGACCGCTGCGAGCAGCGTGTTCAGTGCGATGCCGGCGACGAGGTTGTCGGCAGCGAGCTCGGAGCCGGGGTTGAACCCGAACCAGCCGAGCCACAGGATGAACACACCGAGGATCGCGAACGGGATCGAGTGGCCGGGGATTGCCCGGGCCTGACCGTCGGCGGTGAACTTGCCCTTGCGAGGACCGACGAGGAATGCCCCGACGAGGGCGGCGACGCCACCGGTCAGGTGCACGACGCCGGAGCCGGCGAAGTCGGAGTACACGGCGTCACCGATGCTGATGTCGGCGATGAGCCCGCCGCCCCAGGTCCAGTGGACGACGACCGGGTAGATGATGGCGCACATGAACACACCGAAGAGGAGGTACGAGGGGAACTTCGTCCGCTCGGCCATCGCTCCGGATGTGATCGTCACCGCGGTCGCTGCGAACACCGACTGGAAGAAGAAGAACGCGGTGACCGACAGGTTGCCGACGCCGCTGCTTCCAAACGCTTCGATGTCATCGAAGCCCGAGAGGAAAAAGCCCTCGGTGCCGATGATCGCGTTCTCGCCACCGAAGGCGAAGGCATAGCCCACGGCGAAGAACGCGAGGATGCCGATGATCGCGTCCGCCATGTTCTTGGCGAAGATGTTCACGACGTTCTTGGCGCGTGTCAGGCCGGCCTCGACGAGGGCGAAACCTGCCTGCATGAAGAACACCAGCACACCGGCGATGAAGATCCAGAGGTTGTCGAGAACGGCCTGGACCGCCTCGGCATCACTGAGTTCTTGCGCTGATGCGGGCGAGCCCAGCAGGGTGATGGCGGCCGCGGCGCCACCGAGCCCGGAAGCGATGCGCAGAGAACGACTCTGCGCGAGGCGTCCGATCAGACGCCGTTTGTTGGTGCGGGTGTCGAGCGGCGCGCTCGCGGTCCCGGTCTCGAGCTCTGGGCCCGAGGCGAGTGTCGAAGTTGACACGGTTGTCCTCCAGTTGTTCTCCGCCCGGGGAAACCGCGACGGTCGATGTGGTCAAGTTCGTCGTCAGGCCACGCTGCCCCCCGACGGGAGCGCAAGCTAGGTGCCCGCCGTTTCTCGGCCATCGCCGTCGGGTTTCGTGTTGGTGAACGTGCGTCACGTCGGCAAGTCGTTGGTGTTTCGACTGTGTGAAGTCGTCGGTGGGAGTGACGATTTTCCTCGGGGGTGATGGGTTTCGATCGTCCGATCGTGATGACGGCGGCGACAGCGTGCCGAGCAGGTGTGACGAGCGGCCGAGCTTGCGCCCACGCTGGGCTTGAGTCCAGCGCGACCCGACCTGCAACACTGTTCCAATGGACTTGACGTACCCAGCCGAAGCCGAAGAATTCCGCACCGAGATCCGCGCGTGGCTGGAGGACAACCTCCCCGATGGTTGGTTCGATGACGACTTCGAGATGACCGACGAAGAACGTTCGACCTTCAACAAGGCGTGGCCGCAGAAGCTCTTCGAAGGCGGATGGATCTGCGCGACCTGGCCCGAGGAGTACGGCGGCAAGGGACTCACCACGATGCAGGGAGTCGCGCTCTCCGAGGAGTTCGCGCGTGCGAAGGCGCCGATGCGCGGCGACTTCTTCGGTGACACGCTCGTCGGCCCCACCCTTCTGCAGTGGGGCACCGAAGAGCAAAAGAAGGAGTTTCTCCCGGGCATCCTCGGTGGGAAGACCCGGTGGTGTCAGGGCTTCTCGGAGCCGAACTCGGGTTCGGACCTCGCGTCGCTCAAGACCTCGGCGGTGCTCGACGGGGACGAGTGGGTCATCAACGGCCAGAAGGTGTGGACCACGCAGGGTCATCACGCCGACTACTGCTTCTTGTTGACTCGCACCGACCCCGAGGCGAAGCACGCCGGTATCTCCTACATGCTCGTCCCGATGAAGCAGGACGGCATCGAAGTCCGCGGCATCACACAGCCTGACGGCACCGCCGAGTTCTGCGAGGTCTTCTTCGACAACGCCCGCTGTTCGAAAGATGCCGTCGTCGGTGGTGTCAACAACGGCTGGAAGGTCGCGAACTCGACCCTCGCGTTCGAGCGCGGCCTCTCCGCCACGACCGGGTGGCGACGCTTCGCCGAGGAGTATCGCCTCATGACCGAGGTCGCGACCGCCAA
>JBGCFW010000111.1:0-2554 GCA_045107155.1 Ilumatobacter sp.
ATCAACTGGGACGCGGCACCAGCGGCCATCAGCGATCCGAACTCGTTCCCGGGCGACTTCTTCAACGGCGACGCTGCACCCCGGGCCCGGGGCATCGAATTCACGACGCCCGGCTCTGGGTTCTTGCTCAGCGGCGACGTCGACGACGGCACACCGATCGAGTTCGAGAGCATCGACCCGAGCTACAAGGACGACTTCGCCACGTTCTCGCCCGAGCGACTGTTCACCCCGATCGGATCGAATGTCGTCGAAGTGAAGTTCTTCAGCCCGGTCGACCAGACCACCCCCGCCACGGTCGACGGGTTCGGTGCGGTCTTCACCGACGTCGACGTCGCCGGCAACGCGATGATCGAGTACTTCGACACCGAGGGCGACCTGCTCCATACGGTGACCGCCGCAGGTCAGTTCGGCTCGGAGACACTCGAGTTCCTCGGCGCCGAGTTCGATGACAACTGCGTTTCCAGCGTGAAGATCACGGCAGGCAACGTCGCGCTGTCCCCCGGGATCCGCGATGGAGAGTTCGCCGCCTTCGAAGGTGGAGGGATCGACAGCATCGACGTCGTCGCGATGGACGACTTCATCTTCGGTGAGCCGTTCGTTGGACTCTGCCAGGGCCTGGCACCGACGATCATCGCCGACGGGGTGAACCCGGTCGTCGGTACCGAGGGTCCCGATGTGATTCTCGGCAGCGAGGTCCGCGACGTGATCGATGGGCGGGGTGGCGACGACGTCATCTGCGGCGAGGGCGGCAACGACACCATCCGCGGTGGCCTCGGCAATGACTCCATCGACGGCGGCGCCAACAGTGACATCGTGTTGGCGGGTGGCGGCAACGACACCATCACCGACCCGAGTGGCAACAACCACCTCGACGGCCAGGGCGGCGACGACGTGGTCAACGGCGGCGGTGGCGACGACATGGTCATCGGTGGCGGCGGTCGCGACATCTTGAACGGCTTCGGCGGCGACGACACGCTCGCCGGCGGCAGGGGCTTCGATCAGTTCCGCGGCGGCGCCGGCTCCGACACGTGCTTCATTGCTCTGATCGAGTCGACGGTCTCCTGCGAGACAATCGTCAACTGATCAACCCGGTCCTCGGACCGAACAGTCGAGCAGGGGTGGTGGACAGCGTGGTCCGCCACCCCTGTTCCGCGTCTGCGCTCGGGTCCCGCACGCTCGGGCGGCGCCTCGAATCGCGTCAGCCAACGAGTTCGAAGGTCCCGATGTCGACGGCGACGCCGTTCACGAGGGCGTCGACGCGGTGCGTACCGGGGTGGTGCGTGCGAGTGCTGTGCTGACGCACCGACACCTTCTTCGAGACGGTCGTGCGCTCGCCCGGCGCCAACTCGAGTTCGGCGCCTTTGAAGACCTTGGGGCTGAGGGACCCGTTCGCCTTCACGAAGTGGACTCGATGGTCGATGAGCGCTCGGCAGGGCTCACGGCTCGGATTCTCGACCTCGATGTGGACACGTACGAAGTCGCCGATCGCGACCCGGGCTGGCTCGATTCGTCCGCCCACGACGCGGGCCGGCGACGACGGTCCGAAGCCCAGCACGTCCAGCGCATCCAGGTCACCGGACTTGACGAGCGTTCGCAGCGCATGGCGGATCATCCGACGACCGTCGTGGTCGGCATCGGGCCACCACCGTCGACACGTCGCCACGACCACGCTCGGGTGATCTTTCGCGATGTCGTTCAGGTTGTTGGCCACGGAGCGGCGGACGTACTCGGCGTCGTCGTGGCGGAGCAGTTCCAGCAGCTCGAGGACCGGTGCTGGCTCCTCGATGAACTCGCGCAACCGAGGGGCCCAGGGCAACCGAGGTCGTGTGCCCTCCGAGACGAGGCGACGCACGTGCTCGTTCGGGTCGTCGGTCCACACGCGGAGCTGGTCCAGCGTGGCGTCGCGGTGTTCACCGACGAGGTAGGCGCGGATCGAGAACTCGGCGGTGAAGCGTTTGGTCAGTTCGTATTGGAGATCGAGTGCTTCGGCGAGGTGGCGCTGCCCGTGCTCGGCGATGAACTTGACGTGCGGCCAGTAGAAGAAGGTGGCCATACCGAACGCGTCGGCGCCTTCGAGTTCGGCGCCGAGTGATGCCCGGACCACGGCGATAGCTGCTGCGCGATCGGTTGGGAGAGCGTGGGCCATGGCGTCGGCGAGTTGCTGCGCCCGGGCACCGAGCTCCAAGTCGTCGAAACCCTCGAGGGCGGCGGCGAGGAACTTCGCGTCGTCGAACGGTTTGCCGAGCGCGTCGGACGCCGCGCCGAGGTCGGTCGCCAGTCGATGTGCGACGTCAGCGGTGAACTGGTCCTTCAGGGGCTCGGCCATCGCTGTTCGATCGTAGGTGTGTCGGGACCGAGCGGGGTCGAGTAGCTCGATCATGCGTGCTCAGAGACGTACAAAGCCCCTGGCCAGAAAGCTTCTGACCAGGGGCTTCGCGTGGAGCGGACGACGGTAATCGAAACCGCATCATCAGCTTGGAAGGCTGAGGTTCTACCGTTGAACTACGTCCGCAGGAGCCCTCACTGTAGCGGCGAACCGCTCCGATGTCAGCCG
>JBGCFW010000112.1:0-6819 GCA_045107155.1 Ilumatobacter sp.
TGTCTTTCTGCTCACGCAGGATCACTCGCAGCAGCTCGACATCGGTGTCGTAGAACTTGCGGTATCCCGAGGCAGTGCGCTCCGGTTCGATCAGCCCCTGGCTCTCGAGGAACCGGATCTTCGAGATGGTGACGTCCGGGAACTCCTCGAGGAGCAGGGTGAGGACTTCGCCGATCGAGAGGTGTGACGGAGCGCTTGCGATGCGAGGTTCGTCAGCCATCGCTGCGCTCGAAGAAGACGAGTCGGAACTTGCCGACCTGCAGCTCGTCGCCGTGCCGGAGCAGCAGGCGGTCGATGCGCTCCTGATTGACGTGGGTGCCATTGAGCGATCCGGCATCGGATGCGATGTAACCCTCGGCGGTGCGCTCGATGTCGACGTGGCGTCGAGACACCGTGATGTCGTCGAGGCTGATTTCGCTCTCCGGATGGCGCCCGAGGCGGGTGAGGTCGCTCTCGAGTGCGAAGCGGTCGCCCGCCTGCTCCCCCGCTCGCACGATCAAGACGCCGACTTCGAGCGGGAGGTCCCCGACCGGGACGATCAGGTCGTCATCGGTGCCCGGAGCGTCTTGCAACGGATCGACGCGGGTCAGGTTGATCGTGCGATCGTCGAGACGATCGAGCGGCGAGCCACAGCTCGAACAGAACGTGGAGCCCGGCGGGTTGCGATGCCCGCACTGGTTGCAGAAGACGTACGACGACACGGGTCAGCCCTCGGTGAGTGCCCGATAGGCGGCAGCATCCATGAGCGCGTCGAACTGGGACTCGTCGCTCATCGCGATCTTGCAGATCCATCCGTCGCCGTACGGGTCGGAGTTGAGCAGTTGGGGAGGGTCGGTGAGCGCCTCGTTCACCTCGGCCACGGTGCCGCTCACCGGCGCGTAGATGTCACTCACCGATTTGGTGCTCTCGACCTCGGTGAACGTATCGCTCGCCGCCACGTCGGCGCCGACTTCGATCTCGTCGACGTAGACGACGTCGCCGAGCGCATCCTGCGCGTAGTCGGTGATGCCGATCGTCACGGTGTCGGTGTCGGCGTCGCGCCGGATCCACTCGTGATCGGAGGAGTATCGGAGGTCGTCGGGAACGTTCATCGGTCTGCACTTCTTGTCGAGGTCGAGGCGCGTCCGGCGGCGACGCCGTTTCGCACGAGGGGAATATAGGCGATGGCGGTGTACCAACTCAGAACGAGTCCCGGGATACCGAGCAGCCAGGCCAACACCGAGAAGAACGGCGACTCCCACACGTCGGCGTTTCCGAGCAGGAAGCTTGGGACAGCGCCCATCAGGAGGAAGGTGGCGGTCTTGCCCCACCAGGTGACGCCGAAGCGCTCCATGTGCAAGAACAACGTCGCGACCGCCATCACGACACCGACCAGGACCTCGCGGACGAGGACGGCGATCGCGAACCAGACCGGGATCGATCCTTCGATGATGATCGCGACGATCGACACGAAGAAGAACAGGCGGTCGACCGTCGGATCGAAGATCTTGCCGAACTCGCTCGTCTGGTCGAAGCGGCGGGCGATGTACCCGTCGACCCAGTCAGTGCTGCCGAGCAGCGCGAGCAGCCACGCGGCGCCCGCTGGGTTCTCGGCCGGGAACAGCAAGTACAAGAACAGCGGCAGGCACAACAGCCGAGCGAGCGTGAACAGGTTCGGGACCGTCCAGACGTCGTCGAAGATGCCTTCCTCGGTCGACCCCGAGGGCGGATCGATCGTGGTGTCTGACGCGCTCACCGTGACAGCGTACGCACGCGGCTGGCGTCATGCGCCAAGATCGGGGGCGATGAGCACCGTCTTCACCATGATCATCAACGGCGACATCCCCGGCACCTTCGTTCATCGAGACGACCGCTGCGTGGTGTTCATGTCGATCAACCCGATGGCACCGGGCCATGCGCTCGTGGTCCCCATCGAGGAGATCGACCACTGGATCGACGCCCCTCCGGATCTCGTGGCGCACCTGTTCGAGGTGTCGCATCGGATCGGCATCGCGCAAGAGCAAGCGTTCGAGTGTGAGAAGGTCGGGATGATCATCGCGGGCTACGAGGTGCCGCACGCGCACATCCACCTCGTGCCCACGAATGAGATGAGCGAACTCAGCTTCGCCAATGCGGCTGCTTCGGTCGACCGTGACGACCTCGAGTCGTGGGCCGACAAGATTCGCGCCGCCCTCTAGCGGCCCTGCTCAGCCCCAGAACGAGACGCGCCGCCCCGTGTCGGAGCGGGTCAGACCCACTCCGACACGCGGCGCTGCGGCATCGCCGTCACGCGTCGATGGCCTCGATCAGGTCGGGTCGGTTGTTGCGGACGTTGTTCACATCCCTCGAGACCGGGTGCATCACGAGCGACTCGTCGCCGGTCATGTCGAACATGGTGCTGAGGGTCTCGAGGTCGTCGTTCGACGGGTCGAGCCACTCTTTCCACCGCGACTGTGGGACGAGCACGGGCATCCGGTCGTGGACGGGCGCCATCGTGCCGTTCGCTGCGGTCGTGACGATCGTTGCCGAGTGCAGCCATCGCTCGGGCTCGTCCTGAGGGGCCTCCCGATCCTTCCACGCCGCCCAGAGCCCTGCGACCGCGAGGGGTTCGTCGTCCCGATGGTGGATGAACATCGGTTGCTTGAGCGGTTTGCCCTTCGCGTTGAGCGGCCCGTCGGCGCTTCCCGCTTTCCACTCGTAGAAGCCGTCCATCGGGATGAGCAGTCGCTTCTTCTTGAACGACGACTTGAACGCGTTCTTCTCGGCCAGCGTCTCGGACCGGGCGTTGATCATCCGGTTGCCGATCTTGCGCTCCTTCGCCCACGACGGCACGAGTCCCCAGTGGAACGCTTCCAGTTTGGGCGCTGCCACCGGGTCAGTGCGGTTCGCGACGACTCCGTAGACGTCTTGAGTCGGCGCGACGTTGTGGTTCGCGCCCAGCGACTCGACGTCGACGTCGGCCCCGAAGAACGCTGCGACTTGATCGGGTGGGCTGGCTGACACGAAGCGACCGCACATCTCTCCGACGGTAGCCATCGCTTCTCACTCCAGCGGCGGAACTCCCGCATCGGAGGCGGTGTTCCGCCGCTGCGGCGCAGTGACGCGTCCTCTGCGGCGGAACTCCCGCTCCGACCGGGGTGATCCGCCGCTCGAGCTTCGGAGTACGGTGCGGCCGACCGGCATATGAACGACCGCACCACTCCGATCGAGGCCGAGCCGCCGGACGCACTCGCAACTGCGTCGCTGCCCCGACGGCTCGCGGCGGAAGCGATCGGGAGCGGACTCTTGATCGTTGCCGTGATCGGATCGGGAATCATGGCCGAGACGCTGTCCCCCGACGACGTCGGCCTACAGCTGTTCGAGAACGCCGCCGCGACGGCCGGCGCGCTCGTTGCGTTGATCGTCATGTTCTCGACGGTGTCGGGTGCTCACTTCAACCCGGCGGTCTCGCTGGTGGAACGGCTGCTTGGCAGGATGACGACCCGGGACGCCACGGCGTACGTCGTCGCCCAGGTGGTCGGCGGATGCGTCGGTGCGGTGCTCACCAACGCGATGTTCAGCGACCAGACCGGCCGCGGTCTGATCTTCCTGTCGGAGACGGATCGCTCGTCATGGCCACTGTTGCTCTCCGAGGTCATCGCGATGATCGGCCTGCTGCTCGTGATCCACGGCGCCGTGCGACACGGTAAGGATCACGTGGTCGCGGTGTCGGTCGGCGTGTGGATCGGTGGGGCCTACTTCTTCACGTCGTCGACGAGCTTTGCGAACCCGATGGTGTCGATCGCTCGAACGCTGTCCGACACCTTTGCCGGTATCGCGCCGGCGTCGGCTCCCGGCTTCATCGCAGCGCAGTTGGTCGGAGCGATCGCGGCCTGGGCGCTGATCCGTTGGCTGTTCGCCGAGGACTGAGCGACGCCGCTCGCCCTGTGGGTCCGCCCGGTGCGTCGTACCGGTGCCTCGTCGAGATCGTTCTGCAGCGAGCTACTCCCGTGGTGATCGGCCGAGGTCCGGATCGTCGTCGAGCGCAGCGAGACGCTCTCGGGCGTACTCGGGCTCGACGAGCCAGGCATTGGTCGCTTCCCAGGCATTCGAGAGCCGCTGTGCTCGTCGATGGTCGGAGGCATGGAGGCGTCGCGTGCCGAGGTTCGACAGGTCGTGCCAGACCAGGTCGCCCCGGCTCTCGTCCCAGTCGAGGAGTCCGACACGACCGTCGTCGGTGATCCGGATGTTGGAGGGAGCCGGGTCGCCGTGGATCAGTGCCCTCGGAACGTCGCGGAACTCGGCGAACACCTGCAACAGCCGTTCGGCAACCGCCTCGGGCAGCGCCGACATGTCGGCATCGACACTCGCGGATCGACCGTTCAGTTCCAACACCGACATGCAGCTGGGTCGCTGTGGGATGTCGGTGCCGAGCTGGTGGAGGCGCTGCAGTTCGTCGGCGACGCGGTCCCACTCCTCAACCGTTGCGGGGGCATGGCCGTCGATCCACTCCTGGACGACGAAGGAGTCGCAGCTGCGCTCCCCGCCGATCGTCGTGATCACCTTCGGGACGTAGAAGCTGCGGTCGCCGAGCCACTCGATCAGGTCGAGTTCCCACGCGAGTGACGCCGCCGAACGGCGAGACGTACGCACGGCGACGCTCCGCCCGCCCAGGACGGCTTGCCACACGGTGTTGCGGTTCCCTTCGTCGATCTGAGCGACCGGCTCGAGACCGGGCCATCGGTCCGCCGACGCAGCCGATGGGAACTTCGGCGGAACGACTGCGCTCATCGGGACATCCTTCAGGCGCCGGAACCCGCTCGTCAACGTCAGCTGTCGACGTAGAGCGGGTCGTACGCAGCCGTGCGCGGCGCGTCGTAGATCCGGCCGAAGGATTGAATCGAGATCTGCAACGTCGCGCCGCTCTCGTCGGCGGCGTCGAAACAGACGAATCCACGCAAGTTTCCGGATCCTCCGAAGGGCGCGAGCGTGGCGGGGCAGTCGACGGGTTCGGCACCGTCGACGAAGAAGGCGCCCTCGGGCACGAGACGGATGTCGACGCGGTTCGCCGGGCCGACGGAGTCCTCTTGCATCATCGGGACCGCGAGCAGGTCCCCGACCGGAAGCAGCGGTTCGCTGACGTCGGCGGCGAGGTCGTCCGAGCCGACCACCACGACCTCGCTGATCGTCCCCATCCACCTGCCCGTCGGGATCGGGTTCCGCTCCCCCGCTGGTTCCGGTTCCTCGGAGACGAATGCGATCGGGTCGTCGATGAAGCCACCGAATCGATCAGCCGAGGTGACGACCTCCAGGCCGTGCGCCTTCGAGAACAATGCGAACCATGCGATCGCCAGCCCGATCGCGACAGCCGGAATCGCCACGGTGAGCTCTCGGAGCGGGATCTCCCCGAACGTGAGTCGACCACGTCGCCGTGCCAACTCGACGGACACGATGCAACCGAGACCGAGGACGACTGCGATGAGCGAGAGCCACATCAGGCCACCGCCGACAGACGTCCACTCGTCGCCGATGCCGATGACGCGTCCGGTCACCGTCGAGGTGGTCACGTCGAAGAGTTGACCGTCGTGGCCACGGCTCGCCTCGTACGGTCCCTCGCCGACGGCGAGCCAGGTCGACCCGTCGACACGCTCACCGATGACGGTGTATGTCGGATACGTAGTGGTGACGCAGGAGGCACGCGATGTGCACTGCCGCACCTCGGTCTCGCCCTCGAAGCGATCGAGGACCCGGCCCTCCTGCGAATCGGACGGGCCGAACGACTCGATCATCGAGACCGTGAACCACCCGAGTGTGAACGACACGACCAGCCCGATGATCGCGACGTATCCCAGTCTCGTGAGAACGAGCGGTCGACCGCTTCCCGTCGACAGCGGATTCTCGTCGGTGGACGGCGTCGGCGAAGCGGAGTCGGTCGATGACGATGCCATTGCTCGGGTCTATTCGTGACGCGTTACCCGCCCGTCAAACGTGTTGCACTCAGCTCGCGGCAGAGCACCGGCTCGCTCACTGTCTGCTGATTCGGGTCGTCACCGGGCGCGTTCGGAACTGCGACCGTAGAAGGTCGTCAGAGCCGAGTCGGAGAGGGCCACGCCTGGCTGATCGTTGTACGCAAACACCACGAGCACGCGAGTCGTGTCTCCTTCGGTGGGCGTGACCCGGTGGAGCGCGTCTCGGCCCCGGAACACCACGAGAGCGCCCGGGTCGAAGTCGAGGCGCTGGCCCGATTCGTGGCCGTCGAGGATCCGGGCGACGCGGTCGAACGCCATGTCGCCGGCATCGGCGTTCCGGACCGCGGGTACGTGTTCGAAGTGGGCGCCGCCATCGGCCGCCTGCAGCAGCATGGTGACTGCGAACGACGAGTTGTCGAAGTGCCAGCCGAGCTCCATGCCGTCGGCCGCGAAGTGGATGTTGATGGAGGACAGGTCATCGGCATACGGATGGATCTGATCGATGCCGAGCACGGCGCAGAGGAACGATCGAAAGTCCGGGTCGTCGTAGATCTCGCGCATCGGCGAGTCGGCAGGAATCGCGTCGTCGGCGATGAGGCCCTTGGTGCTCGCGACCTGACGATTGAACGGATGATCGTCGGCGAAACCCGGGTCGGGCGGAGTGAGGTACACGTTGTGCGTGGAGTCGGCGTAGAAGGCCTCCGCCTCGCGACCTGCCGATTGCTCGACGATCTGTTCGACCGAGGCGGGGCGGGCGAAGCCGGGGAGGACAAGGGCGCCATCGGCGTCGAGCTGTTCGCGGCAGTCGGCGACGTAGGCGGCGTCGGAGATCGGATGGCGTTGGGTGTCGAGATGGTCGGGGGTCATCGCGGGCTTCTCAGCCGGAGGAGGC
>JBGCFW010000113.1:0-3783 GCA_045107155.1 Ilumatobacter sp.
CATCACCAAGTTCGGTGCGTTCGTGAACATCCTCCCGGGTCGCGATGGCCTCGTCCACATCTCCAAGATGGGGGGCGGCAAGCGCATCAACAGCGTCGATGACGTGCTCGAACTGGGTCAGCCGATCGAAGTCAAGGTCGACGAGATCGACGACAAGGGCAAGGTCAGCCTGACGCCGACCCAGCCGCTCGTCAGCGGTGACTCGTCGGGTGGCGATTCGTCGGGTGGTGGCTCGTCCGACGCAGCGCCGCGCCGCGAGCGTGCGCCCCGTCGTGAGCGCAACGACGATGCACCGGCAGCGTCGAGTGACTCCGACATCGAGACGGTGAGCTTCGAAGACAGCTTCGACGCACAGCTCGAAGAGGAGCTCGGTGACCTGGGGCCGAAGGGCGAACGCCCGAAGGCTGACGACGGAGGCGGCAACCGCCGCGGCCGTCGCCGTCATCGCTGACATCGGTCGGCTCGTTCAGCGAGCGATCTGAACACGGGGTCGTCCTGTGCGCATGAGCGTGCAGTGCGGCCCCGTGTCGCGTCCAGGTGTCAGCGGAGCGATGTCAGGACAGCTTCGAAGAGGTTCCAGTGGGTGGCCGCCGCCGGAGCTGGTCGAGGTGGGGCCGCTCGGGGAGCGGCGCAGGAGTGGGCGTGGACATGGCTGAACCGCCATCGCCTGCGACCCGCATCCAGGCAGACGATCTGCCGTGTGCTTCAGGGTGAGTTCGGGGTGGACTCGGTCCTGTCCGCGGGTCCGGTAGCGCCCCCGGCGGCGCTGGTGGCGAACGCATCAGTACGATCGCGGCGATGCGAGTCGGTGTGAACGGTGCGAATGGTCAGATGGGGCGCGCCGTGTGTGCAGCCGTGTCCGCCGACGGCGATCTCGAACTGGTGGCCGGTGTCGACCGTGAGGCCGGCGCGGTGATCGCCGACGGCATCTCGGTCGAGACCGACCTTCAGGCATTCGCCGAGGCACGGTGCGATGTCGTCGTCGACTTCACGAACATCACCGCCGCTCGCGTCAGCGTCCCGTGGCTGGGCGCCCATGGGATCCACGCAGTGGTCGGCACCACGGGCTTCTCACCCGATGAGCTCGACCACTACGCCACGGTGTTCGGCGCCGACGACGCCCCGAACTGTCTCATCGCGCCGAACTTCGCGATCTCGGCGGTGTTGATGATGCGATTCGCCGAGATGGCCGCGCCCTGGTTCGACACCGCCGAAGTCATCGAACTGCACCACACCCGCAAGATCGACGCTCCCTCCGGAACGGCGGTGTCGACGGTCGAGCGAATGGCTGCGGCGCGAGACACCGACTTTGCCCCGGATCCGACCGAGCACGAGGTCTATCCCGGTGCGCGCGGTGGGCAGGGGCCCCGGAACATTCGCGCACACTCCATCCGCATGGAGGGAATGGTCGCCCATCAAGAAGTGATCCTCGGCGCGCTCGGACAGACCATCTCGATCCGGCAGGACAGCTACGACCGCACGAGCTTCATGCCCGGCGTGGTGCTGGCCTGCAAGCAGATCGCAGATCGCCCGGGACTCAGCTTGAGCCTCGACGCGTACCTCGGCTGAGGTCGAGCGTCATGGAACCCGACGCGACCGTCGAGCCCGGCGACAGCGTCGAGTCGGGCGAATTCATCGAGGCCGTCGATCCGACGCCGGCGCAGCCCGAGCACCCGGTCGACCATCGTCGCCGTGGGATCCTGCTCGGAGCAATCGCGGCGCTGTTGGTCGGCGGGGCCGGCGTGGCCGCATTCCTCACTCGGGGCAGCGAACCGCTGCCGCCGAAGCCTGACATCGCGCTCGATGCGTGGGTGCCCTACTGGACCCTGGATGCGAGTACCGCGGTGGCCGAGTTGCGACTGCCGTCGATGCGTGACGTGTCGCCGTTTTGGTTCAACGCCACGGGCGTCGACACGATCGAGATCGATCCAAACGCGCGCGACGATCAGATCGACGAGTTCCTCGAGATCGCAGCCGGTTCGGGAGCATCGGTGATCCCCTCGATCGTCGACGCGCTCCCGGCTGGCGGGATGGCCGAAATCCTTGCCGATCCCGAGACCCGCGGACGCCACGTCGACGCGCTCGTCGCGTTCGCCGCTGACGGCGACCACGACGGCATCGATCTCGATTACGAGCAGTTCGCGTTCGCCGACGGCCGGGACACCTGGGCGGCGACGCGTCCGAACTGGATCTCGTTCGTGGAGGAACTCTCGGAACGGCTTCGCACCGACGGCCGGACTCTGACCGTCAGCATCCCGCCGGTCTACGACGACGGACGCAACGGCGACAGCGGCTTCTGGGTGTACGACCATGGCGCCATCGCGCCCTTCGTCGACCGGATCCGGATCATGGCGTACGACTTCTCCTTCACGTCGCCGGGGCCGATCGCTCCACTCGACTTCGTGCAACGCTCGATCGACGGAGCACTGGAGACGACGGGCGCACCCGAGAAGATCGTGCTCGGCATCCCGGCCTACGGACGTAACTGGCCGACCGGGACGACCGGGGACTGCACGGGTGTCGAGACCCAGGGCGTCACGACCGTCAATGCTCGGACGGTCGACGAGCTGATCGAGCGCCGTCGCGGCGTGCCGGAGTTCGATGCCTCGACGGGGGAGTGGAGCTTCTCCTATGACCTGCAGATCGACGGAACCTCGTGCGTGCAGCAACGTCAGGTCCACTACGTGGACGCCGACGGCGTTCGACTCCGCATGGACCTTGCACGCCAAGCGCGGTTGGGAGGCGTGGCGCTGTGGGCCTTCGGGTTCGACGATGTCGATGTGTGGCGGGAGATCCTCCCGACGGTCGATTCGGGCTGAGCGGTCACTTCACCGGGAGCTCGACCGCCTCCGTCGGGAGAGCTCGTAGGTCGATCGCGGCAATCGGGCCAAGCCGCCCGCCGAACTCGTGGGCGATGCCGGTTGCGAGTTCGAGGAACACGAGTCCCGTCCCTCGCGGCACGAGCAGCTCACCGCTCGCATCGGCGGACCACGTGGTCGAGTCGAGGCTGTCGACGCGAATCGGGGCCGACGCGACCGTGCCGTCGAGGCCGATCAGGACGCGATCGTTGCGGGGCCCTCGACTCGTGAACGACACCGCCGAGTTGTCAGGGGCGAGCGACACCCCGCCCGCAGGAAGGCGGATCGGTAGATCCAGGCCGACGCCGCTGCCATCGGCGATCGAGGTGAGGACGTACCCGCACCGCAACGTGTCATCGCACTCCCGGACGAGGACGTGGGTGCGTGTGGCAGCGATCGCCCGCCCGGTTGCCAACCGTTCGGCGCCGCCCTCGCCGAGGAGATAGACGCCGCCCGCTTCGTTGACGACCTCGACGCCGTCGCTGCGTGGACCACCCGTTGCCGAGGTCGCGGTGGCCGGGCCGACCACCGAAATGGCGCCGTCTCGGTCGCGAACGGACACTCGCTGTGCGGCCCCGGTCGTGCGGTCGCGGACCGTGAGGAGGAACGCTGGCTCGTCAGGAGAACCGTCGACGTGGCCGTCGATCGTGATGATGGGCCCGAGTCCGGTGATGTCGCTGCCGAGTTCGTCGTCGGCGATCGGGGTGACCGAACCATCGCGCCCGACGAGGGTGACACCGCGGCCGAATGCCGAGATCAGGGTCGCATGGCGGCTCGCGAGGAGCTCACCGTCGAAGAACCCGCTGAACCCCACGTCGACCGACCGCACCCGGCCTGTCGGAAGCGACACGGTGTGGACCACACCATCCATCCCGAGTACCACCAACTCTGCCGGTTGGCCTGTGCGACGCAGCGCATCCGGGAG
>JBGCFW010000114.1:0-2879 GCA_045107155.1 Ilumatobacter sp.
ATGCCCCTTCGTACTCAGAGCTCGATCTGAACGATCCAGAGATGACTCCGATCGTCGAGACGCTCTCGACGATCCTCACCGGGAGCGAACCGAACCCGACACTGGTGATGGATCGCCACTGGAACCTGGTGATGGCGAACGATGCGGCGATGGCGCTGGTACGCGAGCTCGACGACCCCCCGCCGGACGTGATGGCCAACGTCGTCCGACTGACGCTGCACCCCGCTGGACTCGCGTCGTTGATCGAGAACGTGGCCGAGGTGGCCGTGCACCTCGCCGACCGTCTCCGCCGCCAACTGGCGATCACCGGAGATCCGGTCGTCGCCGACCTCCTCCGAGAAGCGTTGGCGCTCGCGCCCGATTCCGAGTCCGTCCACCCGATCGCTGCCGCGCCGACGATCCCGGTGCGGATCCGCATCGATGGGGCGACTCGCTCGTTCGTCTCGACCGTCGCGACGTTCGGCGCCCCGATCGACGTGACGACGAGCGAGCTCGTCATCGAGACGTTCTACGAGGTCTGACGACGACATCCGACCGTGCGCGTGCCGGGATCAGATGACGGCGAGTTCGAGGATCGGTTCGTTGCGCTCGATCCGTCCGTAACCGAGCGGGGTGAGGTCGATCGTGCGGTACTCGCCGTAGGTGATCCACTCGCTCAGCCCGCGCCCGACCGCCGGTCCCTGTTGGAGGCCGTGCCCGGAGAACCCGTTGGCGAACAGGAAATTCTCGATCTGACTCGAGGGCCCGATCACCAGGTTGTGGTCGAGCGTGTTGTAGTCGTACTGACCACCCCACGACGTGACGATCCCGATCTGATCGAAACACGGAACGTAGCGAGCGAGCGCCGGCCAGATCTGCTCCTCGAACTCCCCGTGGCGCGCGTCGAGGTCGTCGAAGTCGACGCGGCAGTCGTCGACAGGAACGGCACCACACATGTAGTGGTGCTGCTCGCGGCGAAAGTGCACGCCGACAGGGGTGACCGTGAGTGGGACGAGTTGCTCGATGTTCGTCCGGCAGCCGAAGACGAAGCTCGTCCGGGCGCGAGGTTCGACCGGCAACGGGAGCCCGACCATGTCGCTGATCTGAGCCGCTCGACAACCAGCGGCGTTCACCACTGCGCCGCAGGCGATCGTTCGACCCGATTCGAGCCGTACGCCCGTGACCCGGGAGCCCTCGACGACGATCGACGCGACTCGATCGTGGACGTAGGTCGCCCCATCGTGCATCGCTCGACGTCGGATCCCCTGGAAAAGGGCCCATCCGTCGAACGAGCCTTCGCGTCGCCCGCCCAGTCGAGCGCCCGCAATCGCATCAGCATCCATGTACGGAAACCGCTCCGCGACGTGTCCGGGTCCCAGCATCTCGACCTCAGCCCCCATCGCCGCTTGGACCTCGGCTTCGACCGCGAGCTGCTCGAACATGCCGTCCGAGTCGGCCAGGAAGAGATAGCCGGTGCCACGGAAGTTGAGCTCGGGTGCATCACCGTCGATCGCGACGAGCGCATCGAACTGGGACATGAAGTCGACACCGAACGAACTGAGCTGGATGTTCGTGGGATTCGTGAACTGCTCGCGGATGCTGTTCTGAGCACGTGTGGTCATCGCCCGGTCATAGGTCCAATCGGGCTCGACCACGAGCACCGAACCGTCGAAGTCAGGATTCTGGCCCAAGAAGTACGCGACAGAACTGCCGGTCATCGCGCCGCCCACGCACACGACGTCGTAGTGGGCGGCAAGATCAGCCATCCGGCCTCGAGGCGGACCTGGCACGACCCGGCGCCCCGCCGGCGGTCACCGACTCGCCGGTGGGCGGCCTCAACACGAGCCGGTCTCCCGAGGAGGGGAGGTCACGTATCCCTGCTCGAGGTCCTGCCGAGCCGCAGCGGGGTCGCGTTCTGCGGGGTCGCCGAAGCCACCGCCACCGGGCAACTCGAGGATCAAGGTTCGACCTTCAGGGACGACCTGGCGCCCCTTGCCCGAGAACGGCGTGCCGTCGTCAAGGTACACCGCCCCAGGTGACCCGTCGCCGCCGCCGTGGCGGCCGCGAGCCGGGTGGTCGATCCGATCGAACATCGCGGAGAAGTCGAAGCGATACCCCTCGGTGGGACCGAGCTCGATGACCTGTCCGAGGCCGCCACGCTGTCGTCCGTCACCGCCCGAGTCGGGACGAATCTCCTTGCGCCAGATCACGATCGGGCCCACCTGCTCGGTCGCCTCGACCGACATCGTGCGCACACCCGACGGGAACGCCGTCGACGTGAGCCCATCGAGGCGCGGTCGGGCCCCGCTCCCGCCCGAGTTGAACATCAGGATCTCCATCGGCGGGCGTGGATCAGCCTGGTCGGCCGAGCGAGCACTGGCCTGGAAGTTCCAGAGTGCGCCTGCGCCTTCGGCAGGAATGCGGTGTGGCAGCGCATCGGCGATCGCTCCCAGGCACAGGTCGGTGACGAAGTGGCCGAGCACGTGGCGAACCGACACCGGGTCAGGGTGTTTCGCGTTCAGGATCACACCATCGGGCGCGCTGACGGAGAACACGTCGAGCGATGCGAAGTTGTTCGGCAGCTCAGGTGCGAGCGCCACGAGCATGCCGTAGGTGAAGTAGGCGTGCGCGTAGCCGAGCGGCACGTTGATGCCGAGCGGGCACACCGGTGAGGTGCCGGCAAAATCGGCGTGCATCCCGTCGTCGGCGACGGTGATCGCCACAGCCAGCGTGACCGGTTCGCCGTAGCCGTCGACGGTCATCTCGTTGCGGTAGACGCCCGTCTCGACCGGCGCCAGCGCAGCCATGGTGGCCTTGCGCGTGCGATCGAAGATGAACTCGGCGAGGTCATCGAGGTTCGCCATGTCGAACTCGTCGAGCATCTCGTGGAGACGGCGACG
>JBGCFW010000115.1:0-12384 GCA_045107155.1 Ilumatobacter sp.
CGAGGACGGCTGCGAGCACCGCGTTCGAGCCGGTCGCCGGCTCGAGGTCACGAAGTGCGATACCCGTGTCACCATCGGCGACGAGGAGGAAGCCGGCGAGCAGCGCCAATCCACCCGACGCCGTGATCAGCAGCGCTCGCCGAGCACTCTTCTGAACGGCGCCATCGGCGTGTTTGAACCCGACGAGCAGGAACGACGTGATCGACGTGAGTTCCCAGAACACGAACAGCGACCAGATCGAGTCAGACCAGACCAGGCCGATCATCGATGCCGAGAACGCCGACAACGTGGCAGCGAACCGTGGAAGACCGGCCGACGACGCAGAGAAGTAGCCGGCGGCGTAGACGAACACCAGCACGCCGATTCCGGCGACGACGAGTCCGAGGAGCGCCGAGATCGCGTCCAACCGCAAGGCCATGACCAGATCGAGTCCCTCGACCCACTCGAACGACGAGGTAACGGGTTCGTCGCGACCGAGGCCGACGACGCTCACGATCGTCGCGAACGCTGCGGGCACGGCGGCCACACCGAAGACGATTCGAGGATCGAGACGCTGGGTACCCCTTCGGGAGTCACCTGGTCCGGTGATCCGTGCGAGCATCACGATGGCGACGATGCCGGCGACATGAGCGCCGAGCACGAGCCACAGGATCATCACGACGATTCTAGGCTCAGGGCTTGACTTCTACAACGCAAAAGATGTATCGAAAGCTAGTGATCTCCGGACGCCTCGGTCGGCCCCCGCTCCCGCACCCCTGTCCCACGGTTCGATGACCGTCGCCATCTTCACCCTGGTCGGAGGCCTCATCGGCCTCGTCGCCACCGGCGCGGCGATCGTCAACGGCGCGTCGACCATCGGGCTCCGCCTCGGCCTCCCGCCACTCGTAGTCGGACTCACGATCGTGGCTGCCGGCACGAGCGCACCGGAACTCGCCGTGGTGTGGCGAGCTGCCGACAACGGCGACCCGGGACTCGCACTCGGCAGCGTCGTCGGATCGAACATCGCCAACATCTTGCTGGTGGTCGGACTCGTTGCCGCGGTCGGCTCGATACCGGTCACGCGACGCACGCGACTCGTCGAGCTCCCGGTGATGGTCATCGCATCCGTCGTGATGCTGGGCCTGTCGGTCGACGGCTCGATCGAGCCCCTCGGCGGCGCGATCCTGCTGGCGGGACTCGTGGCGTTCATCGGCTGGATGATCTGGACCCAGCGGCGCACTCCGAGCGACGAGCTCGACGGAGCACTCGCCGATGAGCTTCCACCTCGACCCGATGCGAAGCGAACGGTGATCGGCGTCGGATGGTTCGCAGTCGGCGCCGTCGGCGTCGCCATCAGCGCGTCGTTCGTCGTCGCGGGCGCCGAGGAGATCGCCCTCGCGGTGGGCGTGCCCGAACTCGTCGTCGGCCTGACCATCGTCGCCGTCGGGACATCGGCGCCCGAGATCGCCACGTCGGTCATCGCCGCGATGCGCGGGAGGAGTGACGTGGCGATCGGCAATGCGATCGGTTCGAACGTCTTCAACCTGCTGTTCGTCCTCGGTACGGTGAGCGTGACGCACTCGGCGCTTCCGGTCGCGGACGAACTGATCAGGCTCGACCTTCCCGTGATGATCGGTGCAGCGGTGCTCTGTATCCCGATCGCGATCTCCGATGCAGCGATCACTCGCTGGGAAGGCATCGCATTCGTCGGTCTCTACGCCGGCTACACGGTGTTCCTCGTCCTCGACGGACTCGGCCGATCCGGTGCCCAATGGGTCGGACTGCTCACGCTCGCTGCCGTCATCCCGATCGTCGCCGTGTCCGCACGAGCGATCGCCAGGCGAGCACCGGCAGCAGCCGTTCGCACCCCACCGAACGCGTCGAGGGCGCCGTCGTGACGTCAGGTCGCAGACACCTCGCTCGACAGGTGTCTTCAAGTGGATACGATGAGGAACACATGTTGGAGGATCCACAACTCGAGGTGCCCTCGTGGACGTTCCTCACGAACCACGCACACGTGCTGATCGCCGTCAAGCGTGACCCCGAATTGCGCCAACGAGACATCGCGCACGCAGTGGGCATCACCCCGGGAGCCGTCGTCCGAATCCTGCATGACCTGGAGGAGCAGGGCTACGTTCGGACCGAACGGGTCGGGCGTCGCAACCGGTACTCGGTGAATCCCGATCGGCGACTGCGCCACCCACTCGAGTCCGATCACGCAATCGGTGATCTGATCAACGCGCTCGCCGACTGACGAACCGCCTCAGTCGCCAGCTTCGTCGAGGGCCAGCTCGTCAGGACCGTCGAGCTCGACGTCGACGCGAAGGTGGACCGCCCGTCCGGCGAGATGCGTCCCCACCGGCGAGGTCAGGATCTGCAACACCGCCACGAGCAGCAGCGTGGCCGCCGCCTCGAACGTGCGGATGGTGAGCGCTGCGCCGATCGCGGCGAGCATCAGGCCGAGCGTCGGGCACTTCGCCGCAGCATGCATCCGAGAGTAGGGGTCGCGGAACCTGTGGACACCGATCCCCGCGAGCAGCGCGAACGACGCACCGAGGATGAGGCAGATTCCACCGATCGCGTCGAGCACAGCCGACATCGTCAGCCTCCTCGCCGTTCGATGAAGCGAGCGAAGACCGCCGTGCCGACGAACCCGCCGAGTGCCACCACGAGCACCGTCGACTCGACGATGCCGCTGTCTGGGCGGGCCGACGCGATCGTCACGCCGATCACCACGGTCGACACGAAACCATCGACCGAGATGACGCGGTCAGGCAGGGCCGGCCCTCGGAGGACCCGTGCCACGAAGAGCAGGGCGGCGAGCGCAGCGATGACGAGTGCGGCGGCGTTCATGTTCCATCCTCCGGGCGGGTCGCGTCGGTCAGCAACGATTCATGCGCGACGAGGTCGGACAGCGCGAGTTGGTACTCCTCGTCGGTGCCGAACGCGCGCAGGGCGAGCGCTTCGAGTCGCAGGACGTCGTGACGGACCTCCTCGACGTCGCTCATGAACATCCCATGGACGTACAGCGTCGCGCCTGCTGTGGCCTCGTATCGGTCTCGCTCGATGCGATCGTCGAGTTCATCGTCGAATCGATGCCGCTTCACGTCGATCGTCATCGTGCCAGGGGTGAGCGTGATCGAGTTCGCCAGCAGATTCACGACCGCATCGGAGCCGCCCCGGATGGGCACGGCGATGACTCCGGTGGAGGTGCCGTCGCCGGGGGTCAGGATCTCGACGGCAAGCCTGATGTTCGCGGTGAGCAACTGCCAGATGACCGTCGTGACGTAGCGAGCGGCCCACCAGGGTCGGAAGTGCGTCGGGCGCAACCCAGCAGCGTCGGACTGAGCGAACAGCAGCACGGCGACCGCCACCAGCAGGCCGCCGAGCACGTTCGCCCACGAGATGTCGCCCCAGAGCAGGACCCAAAGGGTGGTCAACCACAGCAGGAGCATCGGGATGCGCAGCGCCGCTCTCATCCGCCGCCCCCTTCGGTCCCGTCGTCCGCCATGGCGAGCACCGCGTCGATGTACACCTGCGGGTCGGCGAGGTCCGACCCGGCCCGCTCCGCCAGCTCGTAGATCGGCCCCGCGAATACGACGTAGGCCACCGACAACGCGACCGTGGCGCCGGTGGCCAACAGCATCAGTGTCGGCGCAGCTTCGGCGCGGCCCGGCGCTGACTCGGCCTCTCCCCAGAATGCACCCGACCAGACCTTCGTCATCGAGAAGAGGGTGAGCAGACTTACCAGGAGCGCTGCCGCCACGACCACCCACTGCTCGGCGTCGATGCCGGCGTCGATCAGCGAGAACTTCCCGGCGAAACCCGACGACGGCGGCAGCCCGGCCAACGAGAGGGCCGGGACGGCGAAGAAGACCGCGACGACGGGCGCGCTCCGGACGATCCCACCGATCCGCGAGACCCGGCTCGATCCGGCGTGTCGATCGATCAGCCCGACCACCAGGAAGAGGTTGGTCTTCACCAGGATCGTCTGCGCGATGTAGAAGACCACGGCGGCGAGTCCGGCAACGGTGAACAGACCGAGACCGAAGATCATGTAGCCGATCTGGCCGACGATGTGGAACGAGAAGAGCCGTCGGAGGTCGTCCTGGGCAAGGGCGCCGAGGACGCCGGCGACCATCGTGAGCCCACCGATCAGGAGCAGCGCCGTGCCCTGCTGGGATTCGGGTGGGAACAGCAGCGTCTGCGTGCGGATGATCGCGTACACACCGACCTTGGTGAGGAGCCCGGCGAAGATCGCGGTCACGGGACCCGGCGCCGTGGGATAGCTGTCGGGGAGCCAGGAGAAGAGCGGAAACAGACCAGCCTTGATCCCGAAGACGAAGATGAGCAGCAACGAGAAACCCGTGCGGACTCCCTCCGACAGCTCGGGCATGCGCTCGGCCAGATCGGCCATGTTGACGGTGCCGGTCGATGCGTAGAGCAAGGCCAGTGCCGTGATGAACATCGTGGAGAACAGCAGGCTGATCACGACGTAGGTCATCCCGGCACGAACCTGTGCCGGGCGACCCCCGAGCGTGAGCAGGACGTAGCTGGCCGCCAACATCATCTCGAACGCGACGAAGAGGTTGAACATGTCGCCGGTGATGAAGCTCGCCGCGACGCCCGCCGACAGGATCAGGTAGATCGGCGCGAACCCCACATGGCGGTCGGCCACGCCGCGCTGCCCGATCGCATAGACCTTCACGACGAGCAACATGAGCGACGACGTCACCAGCATCACGCCGGCGAGGCGATCGACCACATAGGTGATCCCGAGCGGTGCGGCCCAACCGCCCGCGTCCATCACCACGACGTCATGCTCGTCCGCCTGGAGCAGAAGTGCGATCGAGATGACCACCACCGCCACCAGCGAGATGAGCGAGACGATCTGTTGCACCGCCCGGAACCGGCCGAACACGACGGTGATCGACGCAGCGAGCAGCGGGATCACGATCGGGAGCGGTACCAGGGCGCTGTTCACGGTCGATCACCCCCTGACGCTTCTGGCCGTCCCGTCACCGGGCGGCGATCACCTGCGGAGTCGGACTCGGCGTCGAGGTCGGCGGCTTCGACATCGTCGACCTCGTCGAGTCCGCGGCGCCGCTCGATCAGGCGGTCCTCGAGGTCGTCAGCGACCACGTCGTCATGGGTCAGCTGCCAGCTGCGGTACGCCATGGCCAGGAGGAACGCGGTCACACCGAAGGTGATCACGATCGCCGTGAGTGCGAGTGCCTGCGGCAGCGGATCCGCGAACCGATCCTTGTCACCGGTTCCGATCACCGGCGGCAGGCCACCCTGCCCGCCAGATGTGATCAGGAGGATGTTGGTGCCGTGCCCGATCAGTCCGAGACCGATCACGATCCTCGTCAGGCGTCGCTGCAACAGCAACCACGTTCCGAGACCGAACAACGTCGCAGCGGTGAGCGCGAGCAGGACGCTCATCGAGATGCCTCGACGCCATCGGCATCCTCGCCCACATCGCGCTGCGACCGGGCCTCGGCACGAGTGTGCTCGTCGAGCGGGCGGTATTCGTCGCGCGCTGACCGCGCCGGAACGGTCGGCGGCTCGACCCGCTCGAGTTCTGCCTCGGCATCCTCGCCGAACGCTTCGAAGATCATCAGGACGAGCCCGATCACGATCGCGTACACACCGATGTCGAATGGCAGCGCGGAGGTGGCCTTGATCTCCCCGAGGACGGGCAGCTCGACTTTCAAGGTCCCGTGTTCGAGGATCGCACCGCCGAGCAGCATCGGGACAATCGCCGTGACGACCGAGATGGCGAGACCCGAGCCGATGATCGTCCACGGCTTGAGCCGAAACGAATTCCTCACGGCGACGACCCCGCCCGCCACGTAGCGCAGCGAGACTGCGGCCGCTGCGGCGAGGCCCCCGACGAAGCCGCCTCCAGGACGGTTGTGGCCGGCGAACAGGAAATACAGCGACAGCACGATGATCGACGGGTACAGCAGTCGCACCGAGACATCGACGATCAAGGAGCGCCTCATGACGGGCCGCCTGGCACGTCGTTGCGAGCGTCCGACGAACGGTCGCCGGCAGCGAGGACTTCCGGTCGGCCGCGATCGTCGAGCATGCGCGTGTCGGCTGCGTCGACACCGTCGATCAACGCCTCGTCGTCGCGGCCTCGTCGTTGACGACCGGCACGGGCGAGCGCGAGCGCACCGACGGCCGCAACCAACAGCACCGTGATCTCGCCCAGCGTGTCGACGCCTCTGAAGTCGACCAGGATGACGTTCACGACGTTGTTGCCCTCGCCATCGGGCTTGGATCGCTCGATCATCTCTGCGGAGATCGAGGGTTGATCGACGTCGGATCGCGCGTTGGTGGAAACGATCGCGAACACGAAGATCGACGCTGCGACCGCGACCGAGACCATGAGGCGCAGCGGTCGGACGACCGCTGGCGCGAGGTCGACGAAGCGGGACGGGAGGAACCTCAGCACGAGCACGAAGAGCACCGTGCCGAGCGTCTCGATCGCGAACTGAGTGAGCGCGAGGTCGGGGGCACCCTGCACCTCGTAGAGGCCTGCCATCGCGAAGCCGACGGTCCCGAGCAGCACCACCGCTGCGATGCGGCGTCGGATCATCGCGGCACCCAGCGCTGCACCGATGATGATCGCAACGATCGGGAGGTGGACGGGATTCTCGACCCACTCGGGGAGCGCGTCGAGCTCGCCCAGCATCGGGATCACCGGAATGAGCACCACCGTCGCGAGCGTGATCAACAGGTACGTGGGGAGCGAACCGCTTTGGAGATACCGGGTGGAGCGTCGCGCGATCGCGTCGATCGAGCCGATGAGTGCCGTGAATGCATCGTCGGTCGACGGGAGTGCACGGATCGGCGCCGCAGCAGCAGCCTGCACCGACGCGACCGATCGACGTCGCCAGGTGAGCAGTGCGCCGATGGAGATGATCACGAGCGACAACACGAACGCCGTGTTGAAGCCTGCCCAGAGCTTCACCGTCGACGGCGATGCTTCAGGATCGAGGCCGAGCGTCGCGGCCTTGGTCAGGTCGCTCACGAGCACAGGTGCGAGCCCGACGATCACCGTGATCGCAGTCAGCACCATCGCAGGGCCCGAGAACACGAGCGGTGCGGCATGGGCAGTCTGCGAACGACGCTCCTCGCCTGCCTCACCGAACTGGCCGAACACCCCGAGCACCAAGCGAGCGGAGTACAGGAACGTCAAGATCGACCCGATCACGATCACGATGACCAATGCCGTCGACCCCGTGAAGTCGCCGTACTCCAGGTAGGTGTCGATCGCCTTCTCCTTGGCGACGAATCCGAACAGTGGTGGCAGCCCCGCCATGGACGCCGCGCCGATCAGCGCCATCACCTTCACCGGCATCCACCCGGGGCCGAAGCCGTGTAGTTCGCGGATGTCGCGGGTGCCGACCTCGTGGTCGATGATGCCGACGAGCATGAACAGCGTCGCCTTGAAGGCGCCGTGGGCGAGCAGGAGCACGATGCCCGCCTGGGCGATCTTGTACTCGCCGCTGCCGAAGAGGAGCATCATGAACCCGAGCTGACTGACGGTGCCATAGGCCAGCAGCAGCTTCAGGTCGTGTTGTCGGATGGCTCGCAACCCGCCAACGAGCATGGTGATCGCACCGACGCCGAGCACGAGCAGTCGCCATGGCCCCGTCGCAGCGAGGATCGGGGACAGCCGTGCGACGAGGTAGACGCCGGCCTTCACCATCGTGGCCGAGTGCAAGTAGGCACTGATCGGCGTCGGCGCGACCATCGCTCCGGGCAACCAACCCCCGAACGGGAACTGCGCGGACTTGGTGAACGCTCCGAGCAGGATGAGCACCATCCCAGCGCTGAGTGCACCGGTCGACGGCGGCTGCTCGATCAGCTCGGAGATGCGGAAGGTGCCGGCGCTCCGTCCGATGATGATCAGCCCGGCGAGCAGGGCCAGTCCGCCCCCGCCGGTGATAAAGATCGCCTGCAACGAGGCCGCACGAGCGCGCTGGTTGCGGTCGTCGTTGCCGATCAAGAGGTAGCTCGTGATCGAAGTGAGCTCCCACGCGACGAAGAGAGTGATCAGGTGGTCGGCCCAGACGATCCCGAGCATCGCACCCGAGAACATCGTCATCAGCCCCGCCAGGCGAGCCTGGCCTGGTGCGATGTGCGAGAAATAGCCCACGGCGTACACACAGACCAGCACACCGATCCCCGACACGAGCAGCGTCATCACGAGGGCCATCGCGTCGAAGCGGAGGTGCAGATCGAGGTCGAGCGCGGAGATCCAGCCGACGGTCTCGGCGACCGGCTCGCCCGCGCTTGCGTGTCCAACGTCGTCGAGCGTCGACGGCTCACCGACGACGCGTGTCCAACGAGATGCGGCCCACACCACTGTGGCCAGTGGCGCGACGGCAGCGACGAGAAACGCGCGTCTCCCCAACCGGTCTCCGGTCATGAGGATCGCGCCGCCGATCAGCAGATGGACAACGAGCAGGGCGAACATGAATCGTGCGTCAACTTACGACGTGACGACATCTCGACGAAGAACACCGGCCGACGTCGACGATTTGGGCGTAGTTACCGAGCGGTAACTAACGTGACGGTCATGAGCGCGGAGAGCATCAAATCGGTCGGCGTGATCGGGTCGGGCATCATGGGTGCCGGATTGGTCGAAGTCGCTGCACGATCAGGACGAAGCGTCGTCCTGCGTTCGCGCACGCAGGAATCCGCCGACTCGGCGATCGCGAAACTCACATCGGGCCTCGAACGACAGGTCGCGAAAGGGCGGCTCGAGGCCGACGAGCGCGACTCGATCGTCGAACGCATCTCGGCGACGTCCGACATCGCCGCACTCGCCGACTGCGACCTCGTGATCGAGTCGGTCGTGGAGGATCTCGGCATCAAGAAGGCGCTGTTCGCCGAACTCGACGCTGCGGTGAAGGACGGCGCGATTCTCGCGACCAACACCTCGACACTGCCGATCGTCGAGATCGCGATGTCGACCGATCGACCCGAACTCGTGTGCGGCATCCACTTCTTCAACCCCGCTCCGATGATGAAGCTGGTCGAAGTGGTCCGACCGATCACCGCCTCCGACGACACGATCACCACTGCGCTCGAGTTCGCCGCATCCTGCGGCAAAGACGAGATCGAAGTGGTCGACCGCGCCGGGTTCGTCGTGAACGCACTGCTCTTTCCGTACCTGAACAACGCGATCAAGATGTGGGAGAACGGCACGGCGTCGATCGACGCGATCGACACCGCGATGCAAGGCGGCTGCAACTTCCCGATGGGCCCGTTTGCGCTCCTCGACCTGGTGGGGCTCGACACGTCGCTCGCGATTCTCGACGCGTTGCACGATGAGTTCGGCGACCCCAACTTCGTCCCGGCCACGACACTCAAGCGGATGGTCGCCGCTGGCCACCTCGGCCGCAAGAGCGGACGCGGCTTCCGCCGCTACTGATCCTGCGCCCAGACCGCGCCGCCGACGATTCGTGGTGGGCGCGCCCCGATCGCGACCATGGAGCATGGAACGGACCGACGGGGTGAATCGTGCGCCGCCCCGCCGCGTCACACCGGCGCCGAGCCGGTTCGAGATGCCGGACCCTTCGCTCGCCGAGCCCGGCACTGACCTCGTCGCGATCGGCGCCGACCTCGAACCAGGCACCATCCTCGCCGCGTATCGACGCGGGTTGTTCCCGATGCCTGTCGACCCTGAGCGACGACGAACCGACATCGCCTGGTACTCCCCTGACCCGCGGGGTGTCCTGCCCCTCGATGGCCTGCGCGTCTCGAAATCGCTCCGCCGCAGCCGCCGACGCTTCGAGATCCGCGTCGACACCGCGTTCGAGGACGTGATGGTCCGCTGCGCCGACCCACGCCGCGACGGCCGCTGGATCACCGACGCGTTCGTCGCCGCGTACTCCCGCCTGTTCGAGATGGGTTGGGCGCACTCGTTCGAAGCATGGAACGACGACGGGCTCGTCGGAGGCCTCTACGGGCTGCGGATCGACGGCCTGTTCGCCGGCGAGGCGATGTTCCACACCGCCACGGATGCGTCGAAGGTCGCACTGATCGGCCTCGTCGAATGGCTCCACGACACGGGCGCCCAGCTGCTCGACGTCCAGTGGGCGACGCCGCATCTCGCCTCGCTCGGCGTCGTCGAGATCCCGCGCACGGAGTATCTGACCCGACTCGGTTCGGCGATCGACGACGTCGGCGCCACCTGACCTCGGCGAGGCGTCGACCGACCCGAAAACGCCAAGACGGAGCGGTGGCATCGTTGGCACCGCTCCGTCTCGTTCCGGCGTCGATCGGATCCGCCATCCGATCGACGCGGTTCCCGCCATGGGAAACCTCCGAACGACTGCAGGCTTGGGGGGGGAGGGGAGATGCACCTCCAGCCGTTCGAGATATGTGAAACCTGTTCCCGGTTCGCCCGGGGACACCAGATCTTTCGTCCCGACACGGTGCGCACTTGAGGGATTCCGCGAAAGAAATCTCGGCTCGCCGACCGGCGAGTGACCGTTTGGCGCCACTGTGCCGTCCCGCGAGACTGGCGAGATGACCGACACCGCCTCGTCGACCACCCCCGACGCCGCAGCGGCACCGCGAGAACGCGACCGCCCGTGGATGATGCGGACGTACTCCGGCCACTCATCGGCAACGGCCTCGAACGAGCTGTACCGCACGAACCTCGCGAAAGGCCAGACCGGACTGTCGATCGCGTTCGACCTGCCGACTCAGACGGGCTACGACCCCGACGATTCGATGTCGAAGGGCGAGGTCGGCAAGGTCGGCGTGCCGGTCGCGCATCTCGGGGACATGCGCACGCTGCTCGACCAGATCCCACCCGGTCAGATGAACACGTCGATGACGATCAACGCGACGGCGGCCTGGCTCCTCGCGTTGTACGTGGCGAACGCTGACGAGCAGGGCACACCGTCCCATGAGCTGCGTGGGACCACCCAGAACGACATCGTGAAGGAATACCTGTCACGAGGGACCTACATCTTCCCGCCGGCCGAGTCACGACGACTGATCGTCGACATGGTCGCGTGGTGCGCCGACCACGCGCCCAAGTGGAACCCGATGAACGTGTGCTCGTACCACCTGCAGGAGGTCGGAGCCACGCCGGTCCAGGAGATCGCGTACTCGTTCGCCACGGCGATCGGCGTGCTCGACGCTGTGAAGGAGTCGGGACAGGTGTCCGACGACAAGTTCGCCCAGGTGTTTGGTTCGATCTCGTTCTTCGTCAACGGCGGCATCCGATGCGTCGAGGAGATGTGCAAGCTCCGCGCGATGACGGACATGTGGGCCGACATCGGCCGCGAGCGCTACGGCGTCACCGACGACAAGGCGCTGCGCTTCCGGTACGGCGTGCAGGTGAACTCGCTCGGACTGACCGAGGCCCAGCCCGAGAACAACGTGCAGCGCATCGTGCTCGAGATGCTCGCGGTCACGATGTCGAAGAACGCCCGAGCCCGTTCGGTGCAGCTCCCTGCGTGGAACGAGGCGCTCGGGCTCCCGCGCCCATGGGATCAGCAGTGGTCGCTTCGGATGCAGCAGGTCTTGGCGTTCGAGTCCGATCTGCTCGAGTACGGAGATCTCTTCGATGGCTCCACGGTCGTCGAGGCGCTCACCGCGGAGTTGCGCGCCGATGCCCAGGCCGAACTCGACGACGTGCTCGAACTCGGCGGCGCCTTCGAGGCCGTGTCGACCCTCAAGGCGCGACTCGTGTCATCGATGGCTGCACGTACGCGTCGAATCGAGTCGGGCGCCCAGAAGGTCATCGGCGTGAACGACTTCGTCGAGACGGCCGACTCTCCCCTCGGCGGCGAGGACAACATCATGCGGGTCGACCCGGCGGTGGAGCGCGAGACCATCGAAGCCATCGAACGCTGGCGCGCCGACCGCGACCAGGCCGCGGTCGACGGCGCACTCGACGAACTCCGCCGCGCGGCGAGCGACGGCGACAACGTCATGCCCGCATCGATCGCGCTCGCCCGCGCCGGCGGAACCACCGGCGAGTGGGGCGGAGTGATGCGGGAGGTGTTCGGCGAGTACCGGGCCCCCACTGGCGTCGGCGGCGCCACGGCACCGGCCGCCGGCCTTGCCGACGTCGCTGCACACGTCCGCTCGATTCCGGGCGGACCGCCCAAGTTCCTGGTGGCGAAACCCGGTCTCGACGGCCACTCGTCGGGCGCTGAGCAGATCGCTGTCGCCGCCCGCGACTCCGGCATGGAAGTGGTGTACGCCGGCATTCGCATGACACCGGAGCAGATCGCATCGTCGGCGCGCGACGAGGACCCCGACGTGATCGGCATGTCGATCCTGTCCGGATCGCACCTCGAGTTGGTGCCCGCCGTACTCGATCACCTGCGCGAGATGGGCGTCGACACGCCGGTGGTCGTC
>JBGCFW010000116.1:0-15863 GCA_045107155.1 Ilumatobacter sp.
GGCGATCCTGACCTATCACGTGATCGGCGCCGAGGTGCCGTCGTCGGCTGTCGAGCCCGGTGACGTGGACACCGTGCAGGGTGAGGCGATCACGATCGCCGCCGACGGCGACACGCTCACCGTGAATGACGCCACCATCACGGCTGTCGATGTCGAAGCCAGCAACGGCGTCATCCATGTGATCGACGCCGTGCTCGTGCCGCCGAGCATCGATCCCGCAGCACTCCTCGCCGGCGACGGCGGTGACGAAGCGGCCGCTCCCGCCGAAGAAGGAACGATCGTCGAGGTCGCCGACGCCGCTGGCACGTTCACCACGCTGCTCGCAGCCGGTGAAGCAACCGGAATCTCTGCCGTCCTCGACGCGCCGGGTGCCTACACCATCTTTGCGCCGACCGACGATGCGTTCGCCGCACTGCCCGACGGCCTGCTCGACGCTCTGCTCCTGCCGGAGAACTCCGGCGTGCTGACCGCGATCTTGACCTACCACGGGCTCGCTGCCGAAGTTCCGTCGTCTGACGTCGCACCGGGCGATGTCGCCACGATCCAGGGTGAGGAGATCACCATCACGGTCGACGGCGACGTCATCATGGTCAACGACGCGACGATCACGGCGGTCGACGTCGAGGCCAACAACGGTGTGATCCACGTGATCGACTCGGTGCTCGTGCCGCCGAGCATCGACGTCAGCACGTTGCTCGGCTGACCCACCGCCTCGGCACCGAACAGTTTCTCCCTGGCGCATGCCGTCGGGATCCGTTCGACGACGGATCCCGACGGCATCGTCGCGTTCGTCGGCGGTTTCTCCGACCGGCGACACTGTCGGCTCGCGTACAGAGGAGCAGCGACATGACGGACGAGACCGACCCCATCGAGCAAGCGGCACTCCTGCTGGCCGGCGCCGAGTTGGACCGCCGCGCTGTCGCCGCCATCGAGCCTGCACCCGGTGACCTCGCCACCGCCTATCGAATCCAAGACGCGGGTCACCGGCTGCACGGCGAGCAGCTCGCCGCATGGAAGGCCGGAGTGACGAGCGAAGCGGCGCAGGAGTTGCTCGAACTGGACGCGCCCGTCGCGGGCCGTGTCCGGGCGTCGTACGTGCTCGAATCGCCCGGCTCGATCGGCGTCGATGCATTCGCCACGCCACCTCGCTTGGAAGTCGAGGTCGGACTGCGGTTGCACGTGGATCTCACGGAGGTTCCGGCCGATCCACTGGAACTCGCCGAGGTGGTCGACGCCGTGCCGGTGATTGAGGTGGTGTCCGGGCGCGTGGCGTCATTTCCGTTGCTCGCCGCAGCAGATCTGGTCGCAGACAACGTGGTGTCCGGGAGGATCGTCACCGGAACGTCGCTCGGGCTCGACGTTGCGGCGATTCGAGCGCTCGACTCGATCGCGGTGGCACTCGAGATCGACCGTGAGGAGGTCGTTGTCGGACGCGGGTCCGCAGCACTCGGACACCCACTTCACGTGCTCGGCTGGCTCGCACAGCACGCTGTCGAACGAGCCGCGCCACTGCGGAGCGGAGAACTCGTGATCACCGGCACCTGCACGGGGATGACCCCGGTACAGGTCGGGTCCACACACGTCGGCCGTGTCGGTGCTGGCTCAGTGACGCTGCACGTCGAATGACGATCGCCCGCGTCGTGCAGCGCGTCGGGCATGATTTCTCTCATGAGCGACCTCCCCCGTCCGATCGACCTGCTCCCACATCGTCCGCCCTTCCTGCTCGTCGATGAGCTGATCGCCATGGAACCGGGGAAGTCGGCAACGGGTATCTGGCGCCTCACCGGAGACGAGTACTTCTTTCCCGGACACTTCCCCGGCCGCCCCACGTTGCCGGGTGTGTTGATGTGCGAAGCGATCGCGCAGGTCGGGGCATGTGCCGTCCTCGCCGACGATCAGTTCGCCGGCAAGCTCCCGCTCTTCGGGGGGCTCGACGGCGCTCGCTTTCGCCGGCAAGTCGTTCCCGGCGATGAACTGACGATCGAGGTCGAGCTCGGCCGCATGTCGGCGCGAGCCGGCAAGGGGAGTGGACGCGCGCTCGTGGGCGGTGAGATCGCGACGAGCTGCGACCTGATGTTCGTGCTCGCAGACGCATGACCTCGCCGCGGTACTCGACCGTCCTGTTCGACCTGGATCACACGCTGCTCGACTCCGACGCGTCTCACGCCGTCGCGTTCGACACCACGATGCAGTCGATCGGCGTCGAGCCGACGAGCGACGCCTTCAACGTCTTCGATCGCCTGAATCAAGCGCTCTGGCGACGGGTGGAAGCCGGCGACATCGGACCCAATGACGTGCGCGTCCTGCGATTCGAACAGCTCACCGCCGAACTCGGTGTGCGGGCCGACCCTGTCGAGATGGGAGAGACGTTCGTGCAAGGGCTCACCGATCACGGCGAGTTGTACGCGGGTGGCCTCGAGTTGCTCGAGCGGCTCTCCGGAGTGGTCCGGATTGGAATGGTCACCAACGGAATCGGGAGCGTTCAGCGTGGCCGAATCGAGCGACTCGGCATCGGACGCCACTTCGATGCCGTCGCCATCAGTGGAGAACTCGGCGTGTCGAAACCCGATCCGAGGATTTTCGACATCGTGTTGTCCGAGCTCGGCGTCGAATCTCGCGATTCGGTGGTGATGGTCGGTGACTCGCTCTCCAGCGACATCGCCGGAGCGGTGAACGCCTCGATCGACAGCATCTGGTTCGACCCGGGGCAGACGAGTGCGGATGCCCTCGAACCGACGCATCGCGTGATGAACCTGGCCGACGTGCTCGACCTCGTACTCTGAGCTCGTAGCACCGATCCTGAGTGAGACCGCTCAGTCTGCAGGGGCGAGCACGACCGTGCCGTTGTGGCCGCCGAACCCGAAGTTGTTGCTGATCGTCGGGCCCGGAGACCATGGACGGGGGTCGCCGACGACCAGATCGATCGACATCTCGGGGTCGCGCGCCTCGGTGTTCGCCGTCGGCGGGATCATCTCGTGTTCCATCGACAGCAGGACGGCTGCGGCTTCGAGCGCCCCGGCTGCACCGAGTGCATGTCCGGTGACACCCTTCGTCGAGACGACAGGAACGGCTTCGGCTCCGAAGACCTCGGTGATCGCGTCGGCCTCCGCCGCGTCGTTGAGGGGCGTGGACGTGCCGTGCGCATTCACCTGTTTGACGTCTGCGGCGGTGATGCCGGCATCGTCGAGCGCGAGTTGCATGCAGGCGATCGCGCCAACGCCGCCAGGAGCAGGCGCGGTGATGTGGTGCGCATCAGCGTTGCTTGCACCGCCGAGCACCTCGCCGAGGATCGTGGCGCCACGTGCCTCCGCGTTCGACCACTCTTCGAGGATCAACACCGCAGCACCTTCACCCATCACGAAACCGTCGCGACCGGCCGCAAATGGCATCGAGACCCCGGTGCTCGACAGCGCCGTCATGTTCCCGAATCCGGCGAGTGCGGTGATCGTGCCGGCGGCTTCGGAGCCACCCGTGGCGACGGCGTCGACGACGCCCCACTTGATGAGCCGGGCGGCGTAGTTGATCGCATGGCTTCCTGCGGCGCACGCGGTGGTGATGGTCTCGTTCGGGCCCTGGAGGCCGTACCGCATCGAGATGGCGGCGCCGGCTGCGTTGGTCATCATCATCGGCACGAGGAAGGGCGAAACCCGTCGCTCGCCCTTCTCGAGGCGGGTCTGGATCTGCTCTTCGAGCGTGTGCAGGCCGCCGACGCCGGTGGCATAGATGGTGCCGAATCGCCCGGCCTCGACGCCGATGGCGTCGGTGCCACCAGCCTGGTCGAACGCTTCGTGCGCGGCGGCAAGCGAGAACTGCTCGACCCGATCGGCGCGTCGCGCGGCTTTGGCGTTCTCGAAGTACGGCGTCGGATCCCAGTCATCGACCCGGATGGAACGACCGGAGGTGGCGCCTGGGCCGAGCAGGCCCGACCAGAACGCCTGCGCGCCAAGGCCTGCCGGGGCGACCACGCCGAGCCCGGTGACAGCGACCCGACGACCGCTCGAGGAGGGTGAGGTCATCCGAGTTTGTTGGCGACCAGGTCGTAGGCCGACTGAACGGTCTCGACACCTTCGAGGTCTTCTTCGGGCACCTCGATGTCGAACTCTTCCTCGAGTGCCATCACGAGCTCGACCAGGTCGAGACTGTCCGCATCCAGGTCGTCACCGAACTTGGCCTCCGGCACGACTGCGCTCTCCTCGACGGAGAGGACCTCGACGGCGCACTTGCGGAATCGGGCGAAAAGTTCTTCGTTCATTGCATTCTCCAAAAGGTTTGAGTGTTCGGGGATTGTAGGGGTTGAGCTGGCCAGCGACGAGCGGCGAAGCCTCGAACCGTGTTCGGTCAGTGACCCATACCGAGGCCGCCGTCGACGGGGATGACGGCTCCGGTGATGTACGCGGCGTCAGGCCCGGCGAGGAAGGTCACGACGCCAGCGATCTCGCTGGGATCTGCCATGCGGCCGAGTGGGACCATGTCGGTCATCGCTGCCAGCTGAGCGTCGGACAGGGCCGCGGTCATGTCGGTGGATACCGGGCCCGGCGAGACGACGTTGACGGTGATCCCGCGTGAGCCGAGCTCCCGAGCGAGCGAGCGAGCGAATCCGACGAGCCCGGCCTTCGATGCTGCGTAGTTCGACTGGCCGGCTTGTCCGAGGAGTCCGACGACCGACGACATCAACACGATACGCCCGGCGCGGGCCTTGAGCATCGCCTTTGCAGCCCGCTTCGCGACGCGGTACGACGCCGTGAGGTTCGCATCGATCACGCTCGCGAAGTCGTCTTCGCTCATCCGCAGCAATAAGCCGTCTTTCGTGACCCCAGCATTCGAGACCAGCACCTCGACAGGATCGCCGAAGTGATTTTCGACGGCGGTGAACGCAGCATCGACCTGTGCGGTGTCGGTGACGTCGCACTGCACGCCGAAGAAGCCGTCGGGTGGTGGCGACGAGTTGTAGGTGACAGCGACGCGATCGCCGTTCGCGGCGAATCGTTCCGCGCAGGCGAGGCCGATGCCGCGGGAGCCGCCAGTGATCAGCACGACGCGGCCGTCGTTCGATTCTTCGGTCATCGATGGGTCCTTCTTGGGTGGAGTTTGGATGGTCGCTCAGCCGTGCGCTTCGACGGCGCCCGGGCTCCAGCGGATCACTGCGCTGGCGGCCGACATCCCCGCGCCGAAGCCGACGAACAACACCAGGTCGCCATCGTCGACTCGACTCGCGTCGAGCGCGTCGGCGAGCGCCAACGGCACGGACGCCGACGAGGTGTTGCCTGTTCGGTCGAGGACGATCGCTGCTTTGTCGAGCGGGATGCCGAGACGTTCGAGGGAGGCAGAGATGATGCGGATGTTCGCCTGGTGCGGTACGACGAGCTTGATGTCGTCGGCGGTGACGTCGGCGGAGGCCAGGGCCTTGTTGGCGGAGTCGGCCATGAGTCGGACGGCT
Organism: Ilumatobacter sp.; assembly: GCA_045107155.1. Classification (GTDB taxonomy): domain Bacteria; phylum Actinomycetota; class Acidimicrobiia; order Acidimicrobiales; family Ilumatobacteraceae; genus Ilumatobacter_A. Next base: position 5,438 of record JBGCFW010000116.1, read on the forward strand.
CGCCGGAAGACTTCGCGGCCCTCCATCTTGAGCACGCCGCCCACTTCGGCGAAGAGCGCGTACTCCGCTTCACCGACCGAGTCCAGATCCCAGCCGAGCATCTGACCGGAACCTTCGACGGCCTCGAGCACCACGGCGCCTGATCCGTTGCCGAAGAGAATCCCGGTGTTGCGATCGGTGTAGTCGGTGATGCGATCGAGCGTGTCGGTGCCGATCACGAGCACCTTGTCCGCCCCCATCGCGATCAGGCCGTGCGCGTTCACCAGCGCGTAGACCCAGCCCGAGCAGGCGGCGTTGACGTCGAATGCTCCGCACGAGAGACCGAGCTCGTGCTGCACTCTCGACGCGCTTGCGGGGCAGGTGCGGTCGGGTGTCGTGGTCGCGAGGATCAGCGCGTCGATGTCAGCGAAGTCGACACCCGACATCTCGAGTGCAGCGCGGCCGGACTCGACCGACAGCTCGGCGGTGGTCCCTCCGACGTGGCGCTGATGGATGCCGGTCCGGTCTCGGATCCACTCGTCGTTCGTGTCCATCATCGACTCGAGGTCGACGTTGGTGAGAACCTTCTCGGGAAGGTAGGTGCCCCAGCCGGTGATCACGGCGCCGCGGGCGGAGGTCGGGACCGATGCCATCAGCGTGTCCTCAACCAGGCGATGGGCTGGCGGAGCGTGACCCGTTCGGAGTCGACTGCGATGAAGCTCTGCAGCACGCCGTTGAACGACGAACGGACCTCGTTCTCGCCGACGTGGCCGATCACCGTGCCGACATCGATCTCCGAGCCTTCGCCCAGTCCGTCGATCGGGCAGAAGACGCCGGCGGCCGGGCTCACCACGAGACGCTCGACGGCGAAGAGATGTTCGCCCTCGAGCTGCGGCGGCAGCGTGCTGTTGCCCTCGTCGACCCACTCGAGCAACTTGTCGAGATCGTCTGGCGTGGCGATCGAGATCGTGCGTCCGTTGGTGGTGCGCTTGGCCATGCCGCTCAGCACGCCGCCGGGGCCGAGCTCGGCGAAGTCGGTGACGCCCTCGGCTTCGAGCGTGAGCAGGCTCTGGCGCCACCGGACCGGGCTCGAGAGCTGGGCCGACAGCAGGGTCGACCACTCGTGTCCCTTGTCGTGTGGCTTCGCGTCGACGTTGGACACGACGGGGACGTCGGTGTCGCGCGGTTCGGCGGTCGCGATCGCTTCGCGCAGACGTTCGCGAGCTGCCGTCATGAAGGGCGTGTGGAACGCTCCGGAGACCTGCAGCTGCATGACTCGTTTCGCACCGAGGTTCTTGGCGTGAGCGGATGCCTTGTCGACGCCGTCGGGAGAGCCGGCGATCACGACCTGGCCGGGAGCGTTGTAGTTGGCGACCCACACGTCGGCGTCGGCGAGATCGCACGCAACGACGACCTGATCGTCGTCGAGGCCGAGGACCGCAGCCATCGTGCCCGGCTGCTCGGCGCCAGCATCGTGCATCGCCGCCGCACGTGCCGACACCAGCGCGACGCCCTCGTCAAAGCCCAGCGCACCGGTGGCGGTGAGTGCGGTGTACTCGCCGAGGCTGTGTCCGGCGCAGTAGCTCGCATCGATGCCGATACGGCTCACCGCGTCGAGCACCACCAGGCTGGAAACGAACGTGGTGAGCTGCGCGTTGCGTGTGTCTTTCAGTTCGTCGGCTTCGGCGTCGAGGAGCAGGGCGCCGACATCGCGCCCGGCGATCTCGGACGCTTCGTCGACGAGCTCCCAGCTCTCGTGGTCCTGCCAGGGTCGACCCATTCCGGGACGTTGAGCTCCCTGACCGGGAAAGGTGAAAGCGAGCATGATCGCCGAATCTAGACGGCTTCTCGGGGGCCTCAATCGTTACCGATCGGTAACGTCGCGAGAGCTGCTCGTGGTGCCCCAACTCGGACTCGAACCGAGACTGGACGGTGTTTGAGACCGTTGCCTCTGCCAATTGGGCTACTGGGGCGTATGCGGGCGCCCACGCTAGCGGCCCTCGGCACATGTCGACCCGGCTGTTCGCGCCCGGTTGTGCGAGCGTGGCGCCCATGGACTCAACGATCGGACGTGCGACCTGGCGCGCTCTCGAACCGCTGCACTCGGCGATCTACTTCGTGCCCGAAGCCGGCGAGGAGTACTCGCGGGTCGGGCTCACGGATTGGATGTCCGGGTACTTTGCCTCGCGTGCGGCACCGATGGGCGCCGTCACCGCGGAGGTGGTCATCGCCACGTTCTACAACTTCGACCACGATCTGGTGCATCGGAGCATGCGTGGCGTGTGGGAGACGGCCTCGCCTGAAACCGTCACCGCAGCTCGCTTCGCGGCGGTCGACAGGATGTTCCGAATGCATGTGCTCGATCTCGTGGACCCATCGGAGCTCGCACGCGCCGTCGCATTGGCACGACGCGGCGCCGAGGCGGTGAGCGCCCGACCATGGGGCCGACCGCTGTTCGCCGGCCACGCCGGGCTCGAGTGGCCTGACGAGCCGCATCTCGCGCTGTGGCACGCCCAGACGCTGCTGCGTGAGTTTCGCGGCGACGGCCACGTCATCGCACTCGCATCGGCTGGCCTCGATGGTTGCCAGGCGCTCGTGCTGCACGGCGCCTCCGGCGAGGTCCCGCCCAAGGCGCTGCGAGCCACGCGGCGTCGAACGGAGGCCGACTGGAACGGTGCGGCCGACGCGCTTCGATCGCGTGGCTGGCTCGACTCGGACAGCGAACTGACCGATGCCGGAAGGATCGGTCGTGCGGAGATCGAAGAACTCACCGATCAGCTCGCGGTCGAGCCGTACGCGGCGATCGGCGAGGAGGGCTGCGGCGAACTCTGCCGGATTGCCCGCCCGTGGGCCGAAGCGATCGCCGGGGTGTTCCCGACGCGTTGACCCGCGTACGATCCGGATCGTGTCCAAGCGGTCGATCGAGCGCAAGTTGGCCAAGACGGCGAAACGTCTGGCCGTGCTCCGCGGAGAGTTGGTGGCGATCGACGAGCAACTGCACCATCTTCGCGACGACGCCGACGACACAGCAGTGCGTTCGCTGGTGGCGGACAACACCGGAGCGGCACGAGAAGCCCGTCAGGCGAGGGAGCATCTTGCAGCGCACGAGCGGCAACGCGAGCGGGTCGCGATCGAGCTCGCCGAACTCGAACTTCGTCAAGACCAGCTGCTCGATGAGCTCATCGCCGTGCAGTCCTCGTAGCAGGGCTCGCCGACCCCTCCGAGGGCCGAGGGTCAGACGGTTGGCGACCGCATGCCGCTATAACGGTGCCATGCCGCTGCGCGTCGTGATCGCCGAAGACGAAGCCATCATCCGAATGGACCTGCGCGAGACCCTCGAAGAGGAGGGGTACGAGGTGGTCGCAGAGACCGGCCGTGGCGATCAGGTGGTCGACCTGGTGCGTGACACCGAGCCCGACCTCGCGATTCTGGACATCAAGATGCCCGGAGGCAGCGGTCTCGAGGCGGCACGCACCATCAACACCGAGCGCCTCTGCGGCGTGCTCATGCTCACGGCGTTCAGTCAGCGAGAAGTCGTCGAAGAAGCTCGTGACGCCGGTGCGCTGGCGTTCCTGGTGAAGCCGTTCCAGAAGAGCGATCTCGTCCCCGCGATCGAGGTTGCCATGGGCCGCTTTCGGGAGCTCACCGCACTGTCCGGCGAAGTGGATGCGCTGGGGGATCAGCTCGAGACCCGCAAGATCATCGATCGGGCGAAGGGTCTGCTCATCGACGAGCTCTCGATGACCGAACAGGATTCTTTCGCCTTCATCCAGAAGACGGCGATGAGCGAGCGGACCCGCATGCGCGACGTCGCCGACCGCATCCTCGACGGGTCGCTGCGCCCACCGACCAACTGAGGGAGTGATCGGCGTCCGGCACGCCTCTCCTCTCGAACCACCACGACCACTCACCGATCGGAGCCGACCGTGGGAACTCATCTCCTCGTCGACGGGAACTCGCTCACGTACCGGGCGTTTTTCGCCCTCCCCACCGACATGGCGACCGCCAGCGGGCAGGTCACCAATGCCGTCTTCGGCTTCACGTCCATGCTCGCGTACGTCCTCGATGACATCGAGCCCGATGGCATCCTCGTCGCCTTCGACCGACCAGAGCCGACGTTCCGTCACGAGGCCGAGCCCCAATACAAGGCGCAGCGTGAAGCAGCGCCCGACATCCTCCGCCAGCAGATGGGGCTCGTGCGTGAAGTGCTCGAGGCGCTGGGTATCCAGACGATCGACCAGGCCGGCTGGGAGGCCGACGACCTGATCGCCACAGCCGTCGATGCACTGGTCGCGCGTGGGAAAGGCGTCACGATCGTCACCGGCGACCGCGACAGCTATCAACTCGTCGACGACGCCAGTGACGTCAAGGTCATGTACAACAAGCGTGGTGTCAGCGACTACGCGCTCTACGACGAGGCGGGTATCGAGGAGAAGACGGGCGTCGTCCCCGACCTCTACGTCGAGTACGCAGCGCTGCGCGGCGACAACTCCGACAACCTTCCGGGTGTTCCGGGCGTGGGGGAGAAGACCGCGGCGAAGTTGATCAACAAGTACGGCGGGCTCGATGGCATCTTCGCCAACGTCGACGAGCAAACACCGAAGCTGAAGTCGAATCTGATCGAGCACGAGGAGCGGGCGCGCAAGAACCTCGACCTCATGATCCTCCGGCACGACGCTCCCGTGTCGACCGTCGATTTCGACGACCTCTCGCCCAAGCCGAATGCCGACGAGATGAAGCGCTTGTTCGACTTCCTCGAGTTCCGTGCCCTGTCGGGTCGCATCACGGCGGCGATCAACAAGATGGGCGCAGGTGTCGACCTCGGCCCGCAGACGGAGCAGCAGGAGCTCGTCGCCGAGGTCACCGTGATGGACACGCCGGGCGATGCCGCGGCTGCGATCGCAGGCGTCGACGCGCTCGACCTGTCGGCCACCTGGACCGGCGATCCGGGCCGAACCGAACTCGTCGGACTCGCCTTGGTGACCGATGCGTCTTCGGCCGATGTTGCCTGGATCCCGGCCGACGTGTTGGCCGCGCAGTCGGTGCAGGACGAGCTCGCCGCCCACACCGACGTGCGGGGTCATCGCATCAAGCCGTTGATGCGATCGCTGCTCGACCTCGGATGTTCGCTCGATGGCATCGCACTCGACGTGGCGATCGCGGCCTACCTGATCGACCCCGCGGAGGCGCGCTACGACCTCGCCGACCTGATCGAGAAGTACACCGGTTTCGCACGCCCGAGCGACGACGCAGCGGGCTCGGGTCAGCTCGACCTCGACGGCACCTCGCTCTCCGACGCCGACCTGGCTGGGCGCGACGCACTGGCCGTGCATCACCTGGTCGATCCGATCCGAGCGAGTCTCGATGCGCAGGGCATGGCCGAGCTGTACGAGACCATCGAGAATCCCCTCGTGATGGTGCTCGCCAAGATGGAGCACGTCGGCATCGCGGTCGACGTCGAGGAGTTGCAGGGGCTCAACGACCGACTCACCGCAGAGGTCGAATCGCTCGTCGCAGAACTCCGCGAGGTGGCGGACATGCCTGACCTCAACCTGAACTCGCCGAAGCAGCTCCGCGAACTCCTCTACGACACCAAGCAACTCACGCCGATCAAGAAGACGAAGACGGGTCCGTCCACCGATGCCGCGACGCTCGAGAAGTTGGAGCACGAGTGGCCGGAGTTTCTCGCTCCACTGCGTCGACATCGCGAGGTGGAGAAGCTGCGCGGCACCTACGGCAAGGGCCTGTTGCAGGAGGTCGCGCCCGACGGCCGGATCCACGCGACGTTCAATCAGACGGTCGCCCGGACCGGACGCTTGTCGTCGGACCAGCCGAACCTGCACAACATCCCGGTCCGGTCCGAAGAAGGCCGGCTCTTCCGCCGTGCCTTCGTCGCGACCGAAGGAACGGAGTTACTCGTCGCCGACTACAACCAGATCGAGTTGCGGTGCATCGCCCGCCTCGCGCAGGACTCCGGCCTCCTGGATGCGTTCAACACGAACCAGGACAGCCCCACCGCGACGGCGTCCCGAGTGTTCTCCGTCGAGCCGGCCGAGGTCACGGTCGATCAGCGATCGAAGGCGAAGATGGTCTCCTACGGGCTCGCCTACGGGATGGAGGCCTACGGGCTCGCGCAACGCCTGAACATCCCCGTCGACGAGGCGGCGCCGATCCTCGACGCCTACTTCGAGGCGTTCCCGAACGTCAAGCAGTACATGGACGACACGGTCGCCGAAGCCCGCGAGCGCGGGTACACCGAGACGTTGTTCGGTCGCCGACGCCCGATCCCCGAGCTCATGAACTCCAACTACCGAGTGCGCCAGGCCGGGGAGCGGCAGGCGATGAACGCGGGGATCCAGGGCCTGGCGGCCGACATCTTCAAGGTCGCGCTGGTGCGGATGGACGAGATGCTGAGCGCGCAGGGGGTCGACAGCAGACTGATCTTGCAGGTGCACGACGAAGTGCTCGTCGAGGTCCCTCCGTCGGAGAAGGACACGATCGGTGGTCAGGTGATCGAGATCATGCGGGACGCCGCCGAGCTCGACGTTCCGCTCGAGGTGAACGTCAGCTGGGGCAAGACCTGGGCCGAAGCGAAAGGCTGAGTGCGGCGGCGATGGCCAGGGACCACTGGTTTGAGGACCTCGCCGAGCACATGGGCGAGGCGTACCTTCGATACTCCTTCACCAAGGGCACCGTGCAGGAGATCGACCACGTCGTCACCTCACTCGGACTCGGCCCGGGTGCCCGGGTCCTCGACGTGGGTTGCGGGCCCGGCCGACATGCACACGAGCTCGCCCGCCGGGGCATGGTGGTCCACGGCATCGACGTGAGCGAGCGGTTCGTCGAGCTCGCTCGCAGGGATGCACCACAGGGTGCCACGTTCGAACGAATGGACGCCCGTCGGCTCACCTTCGACGACGAGTTCGACGCAGCGATCTGCCTGTGCCAGGGAGCCTTCGGACTGATGACCGCCGGGGGAGAGGACGCCGTCGTGATCGGAGGGATCGCCCGTTCGTTGCGCAGCGGCGGTCGCCTCGCCCTGAGTGCGTTCAGTTCCTACTTCGTGGTGCGGCACTGGGACGGAGCGGACTTCGATGCCGATTCCGGCGTGAACCACGAAGTGACCGAGATCCGATCCGAGACGGGTGCGTCGAAGACGGTGGATCTGTGGACCGGCTGCTACACGCCGCGCGAGCTCCGGCTGCTGCTCGACGCCACAGGGTTCGAGGTCGACCGGATCAGCGGTGTCGAGCCAGGTGCGTACGGCGACGAGTCGCCCACCGCTGACACCGCCGAATTCCTCGTTCTCGCAAGCAGGCGCTGATGTTCTCCGCCGTTCCCGCGGTGCTGGTGGTGCTGTCGTGCGTGCAGCTCTGGTTGCTTCGAGGCATCGGCGAGGCGATGGTGCCGTGGATCCTCAAGGCGGTGATCGTGATCGCGTCGGCAACGCTCGTCGCCGATCCGGCGGGTGACGTGTTCGCCGTGGCCGCCTACGTGGTGCTGTTCGTGGTGCCGATCGGGGCGGGTCGACTCGTCGACCGCTGGGCCGAGCTCCGGCCCGGCGCTGCGGTGTGGGCTGCGCGATGCGGCACGTGGTTCCACCCGTTCGACCGTTGGCGCATCAAGCCGGTGTTCTACGCGATGCGTCAGGCGGGAGTTTCCGGCGACGACGCCACGATGCAGCGACTCCTCGCACGTCACCCACAGCTCGCCCCCGAGGTTGCGTTCATCGGGCTTGACTGGCCCGGGGTCGTGGCAGCCCTGACCGATGATGCGCGAATCGGTGAGGACCCGAACATCACCTTCCTCATGAGTCGTGGTCTCGCTGAGCTGGAGCAGATGGACAGCGCTTTGCGAATCTGGGCATCGTTCGCTCGCGAGCACCCGGACCCGTTCGACTTCACGGCCTGCATGCTCTGTCTCGCTGGTCGTTGGGCCGAGCCATCGGACTTCTGGCCCGACGACCAGCGAGAGCTGTGGGCGGCGAACGCCGAGCAGCGCTCCGGTGATGCCGACCGAGCTGCAGCGCGACTCGACCACCTCGAAGGCTCGTCCTCACCTCGCGTCCGACAACTCGTCCGGCACCGGCGCGCACACCCGTTGCGTCCGATGTCCGAGATCGAGCACGACCGTGGCCTCGTCTCCGAGCTTTTTGCCCTGCGCCGAGCGTGAGGCGACGAGACGCCGCCCGCGACCGGTCGAGATTCAGGCGGTGACGTTGGCGCCCGCGTCGCTGGTCGTGTCGAGGCCGAGCTCGGCAATCGAGGTCTCGCGCATCTCGATCTTGCGAATCTTGCCCGTGACGGTCATCGGGAACTCGGTGACGACCTTGAGGTGGCGCGGCACCTTGTAGTGCGCGATCTTGCCATCGCAGTGCGCCTTCACGTCGTCGAGCGTGATCGACTCGCCCGGCTTCGGCTTGATCCAGGCCATCAGCTCTTCTCCGAACTTGGCGTCGGGAACGCCGATCACCTGAACGTCTTCCACGGCCGGATGGGTGTAGAGGAACTCCTCGACCTCGCGTGGATAGATGTTCTCGCCGCCGCGGATCACCATGTCCTTGATTCGCCCGACGATGTTGACGTAGCCGTCTTCGGCCATCACTGCGAGATCGCCGGTGTGCATCCATCCGTCGGCGTCGATTGCTGCGGCGGTCTTGTCAGGGTCGTTCCAGTACCCCTTCATCACCGAGTAGCCGCGCGTGCAGAACTCGCCGGTCTCGCCCCGGCTGATCGTTTCGCCGGTATCAGGGTCGGCGACGCGGACCTCGACGTGCGGGTGAACGACACCGACCGACTCAGTGCGGTGTTCGATGGTGTCACCTGGGAGGGTCTGCGTCGACACCGGCGAGGTCTCGGTCATGCCGTAGCAGATGCCCACGTCGTGCATGTTCATCTTGTCGATGCAGCCGCGCATCACTTCGACGGGGCACAGCGAGCCGGCCATCACACCTGTGCGCAACGACGACAAGTCGTACTGATCGAAGTCGGGCAGCGCCATCTCGGCGATGAACATGGTCGGCACGCCGTACAGGGAGGTGCAGCGTTCGTCCTGCACGGCTCGAAGCACGGCTGCGGGGTCGAAGGAATCGCCCGGGATCACCATCGTCGCGCCGCGCGACGTACAGCCGAGGTTGCCCATGACCATCCCGAAGCAGTGGTAGAAGGGCACAGGGATGCACAGACGGTCGCCCGGCTCGAGCTGCTGTCCTCCGGTCACGAAGTAGCCGTTGTTCAAGATGTTGCGGTGCGTGAGCGTGGCTCCCTTCGGGAAGCCCGTCGTGCCTGAGGTGTACTGGATGTTGATCGCGTCGTCGGGGTCGAGACTCGCGGCGACCTCGGCGAGCCGAGCCTTCGCCGTGTCGTCGCCTGCGCACAGCGCGTCCCAATCGTCGTCCGAGAAGAAGACGGTGCGCTCCAGTGAGGGAGCCTCGTCGCGAACGGCGGCCGACATCGTTCGGTAGTCGGAGGTCTTGAACGACGGGGCTGCGACCAGCCACCGGCAGCCCGATTGGTTGAGGACGTAGGCGAGCTCGTGTGTGCGATACGCCGGGTTGATGTTGACCAGCACGATTCCCACCTCGGCCGTCGCGAACTGCATGAGTGTCCACTCGGCGTAGTTCGCACTCCACAAGCCGACGCGATCACCCGTTTCGAGCCCTGCGGCGAGCAGGCCGGCAGCGAGGTCGCGCACCCGGCGATGGAAGTCGTCGTAGCTCCAACGGAGGTCCTGATGGCACGACACGAGTGCGTCGCGGTCGCCATGGTCGGACACGGTCGCCGCCAGATTCGCCGGAATCGTGGTGTCGAGCAGTGGTGTGTCGGTCCGTCCCGCAGCGATGGCCGGTGTGCCCATGGACGTGGTCTCCCCTCACGTGGTGTGTCTGACGTCACCGAGCATGCCATGCCGACGCAGCACACGGGCCAGCGGGGCGTCCGCGGTTGACGAAACGCCCGCGGCGCGCCAAGGCCGAGGTGCTTCACTGGGCGGCGATGAACGCGACCGAACGCCTGAAGCTGCTGCTCGATCCGGAGCGACTCGCCGTGGCCGGCTCGCTCGCCGTGGCGGCGAGCTCGACCGACGACCTGGTCGAGTCGACGGGAATCGAGCAACGGCGGGTTCTCGAGGCGATCGGTGAGCTTCGCGCCGCTGCGTTCGTCGTCGACGACGCCGGCACGCACCGTCTCGACGTCGCCGAACTTCGTTCGGTCGCTGCGCAGCTGGTCGACCCCGATCTTCCGATGGACCCGACGATCGGCTTCGGGATGACCGACGAAGAGCGCGCTGTGCTCGCTCGATACTTCGAAGGCCGCACGCTCGTTTCGGTGCCGACCTCGCGCGCCAAGCGCCTCGTGATCCTCGAACGTTTGGCGCTCGAATTCGACGTCGGCCAGAAGTACTCCGAAGAAGCGGTCAACTCGGTCCTGGGAGCGTTCAACCCGGACTG
>JBGCFW010000117.1:0-4029 GCA_045107155.1 Ilumatobacter sp.
GCGCGTCATCACCGTGCCCGTGGGCGCGTTGTCGGGGACGAAGTGGGGGCAGATCACCACGATCTCGCGACCGGTCACGAGGTCTCTCCCAGTTCGATCGCACGTCGATAGGCAGCAGCGAGATCACTCCCCGACGCGGCAGCCGTGAAGGTCGCAGCTCGTCGAGCGCCGGCTGCGCGTAGGTCGTCGCGCCGAGACGCCACAGTCGCGGGGACATCGGCCCAGGCCTCGTGCTCGAGTGGGAGCACCAGCCCGGCATCGCCCACCACATCGGGCAGTGCGGTGCGATCCGATGCCACGACGGGTGTGCCCAACGCCATCGCCTCGATGACCGGCGCGCCGAAGCCCTCGTACTCGCTGGGGAACACCAACGCATCGGCGAGCGCGATCAGTCCGTCTCGATCGGCCGCGGAGACCCGCCCCGGGCGCACGACGCGATCCGCGAGCCCCAGTTCGGAGACCGCGGCGCTGACCTCGCCGTCGGCCGCACCCGCACCCCCGAGCAAGACCAAACGTGTCTCGGGGTCGTCCCAGTGGCGCGCCATCGTCTCGAGCAGAAACCGATGACCCTTGTGTGGATGTGTGATCGCCGGGAGCACGAACACCGGACCGTCACCGAGCCCGTAGCGACCGCGCAGCTCGTCGGCGGGACCTGCGTCGCCTCCCAGACCCGCTTCGACGCCGTGCCGGACGACGCAGACGCGGTCGGGGTCCAGGCCGAAACGCTCGATCACCGTGCCCCTGACGTACTCGGACGGCACGACGACCACCGCTGCTCGGCGCGCCGAGCTCGGCACGATCGAGCGGAGGTACCGCAGTTTGAGTGGGTGGACGTAGTGCGGGTAGGTCTCGTACTGGATGTCGTGGATCGTCAGGACGATCGGTCGGCCGCCGACCACGGGTGCGGTACCTCCGCCGTGGTGAACCAGCGCCGCCGACGTGGTCCGACGAGCGAGCCAGCTGTGTTCGGTCACGACCCGACGGGCCCGGCTCGCGCCGTCGACCGGCGCGACGACGAATTCCATCCGATTGGCGAGTTCTGTGTGAACGGCCTCGAAGCCCGGGACGCAGTACAGCTTCGGGCGGAACTCGGCATGGTCTGCGAGTCCGAGGAGCTGGCGGACGAGGTACTCCTCCGAGCCGCCGACCTGGCCCGGAACGCACCACAACAGGTTCACCGCGACGTCGAGAGCGTCGGTCGTCGGGGTGTCGACGATGCGAGTCGGCTCGTCGCTCACGTGACGACCTCCCGATACACATCCAGCGTCGAGCGAGCGGTGGCCGCCCAGTCGAGTTCCGCGGCGCGCGCCCGCGCTGGCTCAGCCAATTCGTCGCCGCGTCGATGCGCCTCGTCGAGGCCGCGTGCGATGTCGTCGACATCGAAGGGGTCGACGAGGACGGCGGCACCGCCGGCGACTTCCTCGGTGGAGGTCCCTCGGCTGGTCACGACCGCCGCACCCTGGGTCATCGCTTCGGCGACCGGGAGACCGAACCCTTCTCGTTCACTCGGGTACGCCACCACGGAGGCCGACGCGTAGAGCCCGCGGAGATCGGCCTCGGACACGTACCCGAGGAATCGGACATCCAGTCCCGCCCGGACCGCCGTATCGGCCACATCGGTGCGCGCATCGCCCCAGCCGTCGGACCCGGCGATCACCAACGGGAGCTCGCCGACCGGTCCATCGGCCACCGCCATGGCAGACACGAGCCGATGCAGGTTCTTGCGCGGCTCGACGGTGCCCACGAACAGGACGAACTCGGGGGGCAGATCGTGATTCCGCCTTGCGTCGTCGACCTCTGCGACCGTCGCGGTGAGCTGGTCGACGCCGAGGGTCACCAGCCGAAGCCGCTGCTCCGACAGCCCGGCGTCGATGCAGTCCTCGAAGCTCGCTCGGCTCGGCACGATCACCAACGCTGCGCGTTTGCGGATCGTCCCCAATGCACGGGTCATCGACTTCACGCCGTGCCGCGTGAACTTGGCCGGGTCGTGGAGGAACGCGACATCGTGCACAGACACCACGAGCGGCGCACCGGTCGCACACGGGATGAGGCCTGTCGCATGCACGACGTCGACCGGCCCCGTCACCGACTCGACCCTGGGCCAGTTCAGCCGAGTCCAACCCTCGTAGAGCAGAGGACGACCCAGCGGCAGCATCGCCACCTGACCGACCGGCCGGAGATCGGGTGCCGGCGGGGCAGCGTGCTTCCCGGCGACGAAGCGGAGGTCGACGTCGTCGGCGAACTCCTGTCGCTGGAACTCACGCGCGACGCGCAGTGCGGCGACGGCGGTGCCACCCGGGACCTCGTGCCAGCACTGCTCCACGCTGTAGGCGACTCGGATCACGGCGTCACGATAGGTCGCGCTGTGTGGCGCCGAAGGTCCACGGGGCTCGAAGCTCGAATCGCGTCAGTGCGTGGACAGCCGCTCGCACAATTCTGCGAGCGGTTCACGGAAGTCACGGAGCGGTGTCCGACCGGCGGCGACCCACCGTCGGTTCTCGAGCACGCTGTTCATCGGCCGCGGCGCTGGGCGCGGCGGATCGAGCTCAGCGGTGGAGATCGGCGAAACTTGCGACCGGTCGAATCCCGAGGCCTCGAGTACCTCGGCGACGAACTCGTACCACGAGACCGCGCCCGCGTTGGTGAGATGGAAGACCCCGCCGGATGCGTCGGACGCGAGATCGAGCAGGCCCGGCGCGAGGTCGGCGGTGAAGCTCGGACACCCGCGCTGATCGTCGACGAACGCCAGGGGATTTCCTGCGGGAGCGAGCCTGCGCACCAGCTTCACCATGTTGGCGCCGTGTTCGCCGCACACCCATGACGTGCGCACGACGGTGCCGCGGTCGCCCAGCACGTTCGCGACTGCTTCCTCCCCTGCGAGCTTCGATTGCCCGTACACCGAACGGGGTCCGGTCGCGTCGTCCTCGACGTACGGACGGTCGAGATCGCCGTCGAACACGTAGTCGGTGCTGACGTGGATCAGTCGTGCACCGTGCCGGTCGCACGCCACCGCGAGTCGGCGAACTCCGTGCTCGTTGACGGCGTGAGCGCGCTCGACCTCGGTCTCGCAGGCGTCCACGGCGGTCATCGCCGCGCAGTTGACGACCACGTCGGCCGATGTGGCCGCCAGCCGTTCGTCGGCGTCGGTGTGCGAGGTCAGATCGAGGTCGACACGACCGAACGCGGCGACCTCGTGGCCTCGCTGCTGACACTCGGCGACGACGTCGTGTCCGAGTTGGCCCTCGGCTCCGGTGACGATGACGCGCACGGTGGCGAGGGTAGCGACGCACGAGTGCACCTAGTCTCTCCCCCCGTGAAGGGCATCATCCTCGCCGGGGGAACGGGGTCTCGGCTCCATCCGGTCACCCTCGGCACGTCGAAGCAGCTGTTACCGGTCTACGACAAGCCGATGATCTACTACCCGCTGTCGGTGCACATGCTGGCGGGGATCCGCGAGATCCTCATCATCACCACCCCCGACGATTCGGCCGCGTTCCGGCGGCTCCTCGGCGACGGCAGCCAGTGGGGCATCACCATCGACTATGCCGTCCAGCCTCGACCCGACGGGCTCGCGCAGGCGTTCCTGATCGGCGCCGATTTCCTCGACGGTCACGGCGCCTCGCTGGTGCTCGGCGACAACATGTTCTACGGCGCCGGTTTCTCTCACGTGGTGCGAGCTGCAGCCGACCGCGAACGGGGCGCGACCGTGTTCGGCTATCACGTCAAGGACCCGGAGCGGTACGGCATCGTCGAGATCGACGACGAGGGCACCGCACTCTCGATCGAGGAGAAGCCATCGGTGCCCCGCTCGAACTGGGCGGTCACCGGCCTCTACTACTTCGACGAGCGGGTGGTCGAGGCAGCCGAAGCCGTCGTCCCGTCTGCTCGCGGCGAGCTCGAGATCACGTCGGTCATCGATTACTACCTCCAGCGCGGCGAGTTGCGCGTCGAGCAGCTGGAACGGGGCTACGCCTGGCTCGACACCGGAACGTTCGACTCGATGGTCGAGGCCTCGGAGTTCGTTCGCGT
>JBGCFW010000118.1:0-12077 GCA_045107155.1 Ilumatobacter sp.
TCGACGACGCCGGCATCGCCCCACCATCGCGTGTGAACTACGGGTCGCGCGTCGTGTCCGACGTGGTGATCGCTGATGCTGATCACCCGATCGCCGCCGGTCTCTCCGGCAGCGTGCAGGTCGGTGACGGCTCGACTCGTGTCTCGTGGCTCCGGCCGGTCGACGACGCAGCCGTCATCGCCATCACAGGGCCTGACGTGGCGGTCGCCGTGCTCGACGCGGGCGCATTGCGCTCTGACGGCACGCCCGCTCCCGCGTGTCGGATCGCGTTCCCGCTGTTCCGCAACGAGCCCCCGAGCTACACCGACGATGCGTGGTCGATGTTCGACGCTGTGGTCGAGTTCGGTACCTCTGACTGCGGCGCGGAACCACCACCTCCGCCACCTCCGCCCCCTCAGGGTCTCGATGGGCACGTGGTGCTCGTGTCGATCGACGGTCTTCGGTCGAGCATCTTCGGTGAGCTTCCGGCGACCGAGGTTCCGAACTGGACCCGCCTCGAAACCGAGGGAGCCTCGACCCGCAACGCTCGCACGGTGTACTCCCAGACGCGAACGATGCCGAATCACGCGTCGATATTCACCGGTCGACCCGTCGTCGGCGACGCCGGACACGGCGTCGACTTCAACAATGACGACGGCGTGCGCACGGTGCACGACGTCGCAGGCGAGTACGTCGACAGCATCTTCGGTGTGGTGCACGATGCGGGCGGCTCGACAGCGCTGTACCGCTCGAAGGACAAGCTGTTGTTCTTCGACCGCTCGTGGGATGAGGGCAATGGTGCGCCTGACACGACCGGTGACGATGACGGTCGGGACAAGATCGACGTATCTCGCCGAGTGTTTCCCGAGGCTGAGACCGCGCTCTTCGCAGACCTCGCCGCCAACCCGGCCAACCTGACGGTGATCCACCTGGGAACGCCCGATGGGGCGGGTCACAACTTCGGCTGGGCCTCGCCCGAGTATGCCGACGCGGTGCGGTTCGCCGACGATTTCATCGGCGACCTGCTGGACGTGATGTCGAACACGCCCGCACTCGCCGACGCCACATTGATCGTCACGACTGACCACGGTGGCTCGGGGACCGATCACTTCGCGGCATCGGTGTCGGAGCACTACACCGTCCCCATCGCGATCTGGGGAGCCGGGGTCACAGCGGGCGCCGACCTCTACGAGATCAACCCGACGCGCATGGACCCGGGAAGCGATCGCCCTGACTTCACCGGGCCACAGCCGGTTCGCAGCGCCGACGCTGCGAACCTGGCAGTCGATCTTCTCGGTCTCGGTCCGATCCCCGGATCGACGATCAACGCGCCGAACTCGCTCGTCGTGGGCGATGACGTCGACCCACCACCGACGACCACGACGCTGCCGCCGGCCACGACAACGACCACGACGCTGCCGCCGGCCACGACGACGACCACGACAACGACAACGACAACGACGACGACCACGACGCTGCCGCCGACCACGACAACGACGACGACCGTTCCGCCGCCGGCAGGCGCCGAGGTGTTGTTCGTTGCCGCGGATGCGGCCGCGCTCCGGCCGGGTGAAGCTGCGATCGTGGCTCGACTCCAGGCCGATTCCCACATCGTCACGACAGCGTCCGACCAGACGGCCACCGCATTCGACGCGAGCGGCCAGGAGCTCGTGATCGTCAGTTCTGACGTGTCGTCGAGCATCGTCGACCGAGGCCTCCTCGCCGTTGCCATCCCGGTGCTCGTGGCGAAGCCGTGGCTGCTCGACGATGTCGGCATCGCGCCACAGGCTTCGGGCAACTACGGCTCGCGCGTGCACGCCGACATCCAGATCACCGCGCCACAGCATCCGGCCGCCGCAGGGCTGTCCGGCTCGGTCGTGATGGGTGATGGCTCGACGCGCCTTCTGTGGACCAACCCAGTCGCCGCAGCGACCGTGATCGCAACGGCTGGCGCCAACGCAACCATCGCCACGCTCGAGGCGGGCGCGGCCCGCGCAGACGGGACGCCCGCGCCGGCATGTCGAATCGCGTTCCCGTTGTTCAAGAACGAGCCAACGAGTTACACGCCTGAGGCGTGGCAGCTCTTCGACGCGATGATCGCGCACGCGCTCGATGGCTGCGCCTGAGCGACGCGAATCGGTGAGCTCAGGTCACGTGGAACGAACCCGCTGCCACACCTGAGTCGCGGACCGCTTCGATCGGATCGCGGGCGTCGTCGATGTATCCGAGTGCGTACGCGCCGATGCGATAGCCCATCAGCTTGAGGAGCTCATCGTCGAGTTCGGCGGTCACGTCGGGTGGGCACGACAGGTACTGGTTCTCCTCCTGGCGGAGCCATGCGACGCAGTAGGTGATGTTCAAACCGACCCGGGTCTCGTCGGAGCGGTTGGCCCCACCGCCGTGATACACCTTGCCGGTGTAGAGCAAGCACGATCCCTTGGCCATCTCGGCGGGCACGCTCTCGTCGACAGTGTGACCGAACTCGTTGGGCCAGTCCTGGCTCCCGAGGATCAGCCGTGTGGCGCCGTTCTCCTCGGTGAAGTCGGTCATCGCCCAGATCGTGTTGCACTGCACGTGATAGTCGGACGGGAACTCGAAGAAGTCGAAGGCCCATTGGTCGCGGTGGATGTCCTGACCCGGCGAGTCGGGACCGATCGAGATCATCTGCGTCAAGTGGAGCTGATGGTTCTTGGCCCGATCGAGCAGACGCGCCGTGACGTCGAGTATCAGCGGGTGCTGGACGAGGTCCCGGCTCGAGACGGACCGCGCGATCAGTGCACCGGTGCGCTTGGTCGATCGCCCGCTGAACGCGTCGGCGCCGTTCGGCGTGGCGTCCACGTGCGGTGCCATCTCGGCGTTGATTTCATCGATGACCTCGGCGTCGGCGAGGCCATCGATGATGACAGCACCGTCACGCCGGAGGATGTCATGGATCTGCTCGGCGGGCGTGTCGGCCGAAACGTGGATGAGCGCCATGTCGCGACGGTATCGAACGCAGCGGTGCAGCTCGTTCCCGGACGCGGCGGTCCCGACAGGCAGGGCATCGGGTGCAACGGTCGACGACCTCGCCGCCGCCTCGCTGGGAGTCCGTCGAGGATGCGACTCGGTGTTGCACCGATCGACCGAACTCGCGGAGGTGTCAGGTTCGCGGTGGAATCTCGACCCCGGTCCAACGACTCCACGACCCGCCGACTCGGGCCCGAACCTGGATCTTGTAGGCCGCCCCGTCGTCGAGCCCGGTCACGACCTTCTCGAGGGCACCGACCACCTGTTCCTGCGTGTACGGCCCGGAGTTCTTCCTGATCCGGAACTGGTACTTCTCCGATGGGTCGCCGAGTGTGGTCCAGGTCGTCGTGAGCGTTCCCGGCGTCATCACCACCGTGACCGTCGGTCGGTTGGCGCCGCCCTCGGTCACGAGTGCGTCGACGGGGGCGCAGGCATCACCGACGCCGTCTGCGTCCTCATCGTCCTGGCCCGGATTCGCGACGTTCGGACAGTTGTCGACGTCGTTCGGCACCGAGTCGCCATCGAGGTCGCCGGAGGGTCCGTCTTCGGGGTCGTCGTCACACGCATCGCCGATTCCGTCACCGTCGCCGTCTTCTTGGCCGGGGTTCGGTTCGACCGGGCAGTTGTCGACTTCGTTGTCGACCGTGTCGCCGTCGATGTCAGGGCCTCCGTACGGGAAGGTCGACACGACCTGACCGGCAGTGTCGGCCAGCGTCACTGTGCCTTCCTCGGGCAGCTCGTCGAACTCGCCGACGGCGAAAACGCCGTCGGTCGCCGCGCGGAACTCGATGTCGTCGTCGGTCACGACCGCCGTGGCGCCGGGAAGGAGCACGGTGCCGGCTGCGATGGTGAGCTCGATGCCTCCGAAGGTCCAACCGCTGAGATCGAACGACTCGGTGGTCGATGTGTTCGTGATCTCGACCGTGGCCGGAAGGCCGGGCGTCGCCGGCGTGACCGCGGTGATCTCGATCGGCCGCTGCTCGCTCTGCGAGACCGGAAGCGATCGTCGACGCGTGTCGGTGTTCCGCTCGAAGAACTCGAACCGCACCGGCACCCGGTCGACCCAGGTACTGCGGAACTTCGCTGAAGCGAAGCCTTGGCGCCAGATGGCGCGGTCGTCGTCGAATGCCTGCTCGGCGACCACGAACTTGTCGTCGAAGCGCTGGATCAGGTCCTCGGCGGAGTAGGTGTCGATCATCGAGCGCAGCCGTCGAGCGTGCATCTCGCGGAACTCGTCGTACTCGTTCAGCTGTTCGATCAGCGGCATGCCGTTCGACCAGAGATTGCCGGCGCCCGTGGGGGTGTTGAGATCCCAAGGATTGACGTGCCAGCGACCCGTTCCTTCGTCGTCGCGAATCAGATAGAAGTTCTTGCGATCGGAGTTGACCTGGTTGAGGAAGCTCACGTACGCCCAGTAGTTGATGACGGCGGGAACGTCGAGGGCTTCCATCAGGTCACTGAACTGTTGGTTCGACTTTCTGTCGACGACGAGGTTGGACAGCTCCCAGATGTCGGTGAAGTCGCCTTCGGCACCTTCGTCCTTCTCGAATCGATTGGCCGTGAACGCAGGGGTGCGGTCGGCGGCCATGAGACGGCGACCCTTGTACACCGCGGCATCGTCGTAGCCGTTGGCATCGCGCCAGCGTCCGTCGAGCGCAGACAGGTATGCGCCGGTGCCCCAGAACGTGGAGTTTCGGTAGACGCGCAGGCCGAAGAAGTCGACGCGAGCGAAGCCGAGTTCTTCGGCGAGTTCCCAGCCGACGTCGGCCTTGATGTCGTTGCGCCAGAACAGGTTGAACTCGTCGACGGGTTCCTCGAGGCGGTCACCGAATGCCATCAGGTGACCTCTCGGGAACTCGATCCGCATGCTCGGCTTGTCGAGTGACCGGGTGGCGTTGCCGCGGACACGGATCGTCGCGTTGTCGATCACGGTGTCGCCGAATGCGACCACGATCGGCACCGTGTTGTCGGTGAAGCGGTATCGGCCGAGGAGCAGGTCGTAGTCGGCGTCGGTGATGAAGTAGTCGAGCACCGGGATGTCGGTGGGCTCGTTCGGGTCGGCGACCACGAGACCGTGGTAGTCGATCGTGTCGGAGGCAGCCGGGCTGGTGTTCGTGCCGTTGTCGTCGGTTGCGGTCACGACGTAACGCACGAGCGAGCGAGCAGCCTGTGCAGGAATCGAGGCGGTGTAGGTGCCGTCGCCCGCTCCTCCCACCGATGCCTCGTCGTCGAACATCGGAACGTCGACGGTGTCACCGAAGTCGACCAGGTAGGTGAGGATCACGTCATCGGCGTTGGCGATCGTCGCTGAGATCGAGATGTCTGCGCCGGCGGCCGGGCGTTCGTCACCGTCGTCGGTCGACAGGATCACCGGCCCCGACAGCGTGACCGAGTTGGGCGCTCCCGGTGTGCCGAAGTCGTCGGGCGACGCCAACCAGTTGGCAGCGTCGTCGTCGCCGCCGGTGTTCGCGCGTCCGAGGTCGAGGCGCTCCAGTGACGGACCACCACCGTCGGCTGGTGCGGGCCACGGCGGATCGTCGTTGTATTCGAGGATGTCGACGAGCACCGCGTCAGGCGATCGGAGCTCGATGGTCTCACTCGAGTTCTTCAGCTTGCCGTCCCACTCGCCGTACGGTGCAACGCCGTACCGCTCCGCGAACGCGGCGCCGCTCTCGGCGATGACCACGTAGTCGCCCGGGTTCATCACGAATGAGTCGGTGAACACGAACTCGACCGCGTCGTCGAGCGTCCAGCCGGCGAGATCGACCGGCTCGTCGCCGCGGTTCGCGAGCTCGATGTAGTCGTAGTCGTCGTCATCATCGGTCGTGCCGTCAGCGGAGTGGTACATCACCTCGCTCAGGACGATGTCGCTGTCGGCGGCCGACACCTCCGTCGTGATCGTCGCGATCGATGTGGCGACGAGTGCGACGCTCGTGGCCCCCGCGATTTTCCGAAGCTTGTCCATGATGTTCCCCGTCCGTCGGTTCGACTTCTCGACGCGTCGCGATCTCCAGCTATTCGCACGAGATTGCCAATAGTTGACGACAATGAGAGCTTCGTCAAGGGAAAAGTCAACGTCATGTCACCACTCGTCACTCAAGGTGCTCGCTGGCGCGCACGCGGCGAGAAGTTGCGCGGTCGTCGCATCGCCGCGGTCGGCGAAGATCGCACATCGCAGGACGATCGAGCGGTCGAGTGCACGACGCCCGGCATCGGCCGACAACGAGCGTCTTCGAGGAGCTACGCAGCGGCGCGGGTCTTGCGGAGCAAGGGGTCAGCCACGCCGAGACCCTTGTCGGCGAGCCACATCACCTTCCCGGCCACGCCGGGTGTGTTGTTGTCGACGAGATTGCCCATCACGGCGAGCGTGATGTTCGCAATCGACTGCGTGCTGACGGAGAACCGCAGCCCGGACTTGAGGATCCACGGGTGGCCGATGAGGAACGAGAAGCGTCGCCCGGTGCGCAGGAACGCATCGAATCGATCGCCGACGAGCTCGTCGTACCGGGCCGCAGCGGTGCCGGGGTCCTCGACGAACAGGTCGGCGGCGAGCATCCCGGACTCGAGGCCGTAGTCGATCCCCTCACCGTTCATCGGGTTCACGAGCCCGGCGGCGTCGCCCACGGCGACCCAACCCGGGCCGAACCGCTTCTGGGTCGACATCGGCAGACGCCACGCACGAGGCCGCTCCAGGTTCGGGCCGAGGTCCCACTCGGGTTCGACCACGCGGCGGTAGGAGTCGATCATCGTGTTGAGATTGAGCTTCTTGAAGCCCTTCATGGTCGACAGTGCGCCGACGCCGATGTTCACCGTGCCGTCGCCGGCAGGGAACATCCACCCGTAGCCGGGCACGGCGGTGCCGCTCTCGTCTTTGAGCGAGAGCATCGCTTCCAGGTGCTCGCTGTCGTGGCGCGGCGTCTCGGCATACGTGCGGATCGCGAGTCCGAAGGTCTCGCCTTCGACGCGGGTGGCGCCGAGCATGCGCGCGACCTTCCCAGGAGGTCCGGCGGCCACGACGGTCAGCCCTGCGGAGAACTTCTCGACCGGATTCGTGTTGATCCGCTCATCACTGGTCGGCCGCGCTTCGACACCGATGACGCGATCGCCGTCGAGGATCGGAGTGGCCTCGGTCTCGAACCGGATGTCGGCTCCTGCAGCGGCGGCAGCGTCGATGAGCGCCGCGTCAAGGCGGCGACGCGGCCACACAGCGCCGTGGTTCGGGAAGCGATCGGTGGTTGGCCAATCGAGCTCGCGGCGGGTGTTGCCGGCGATCATCCGCAGCCCGCGGATGTGGTGTGCGTCGGCCATGTCGATCTTCAGCTCGTTGAGCGCGCCGACAGCGCGCGGGGTCAAGCCGTCACCGCAGACCTTGTCGCGGCCGTGCGGGCCTTTCTCGAACACGATGACCGACGCACCCTGACGCGCGGCCTGGATCGCGGTGGCAGCGCCCGCGGGCCCGCCCCCGATGACGGCGATGTCGACGTGATGCACCCCTCCACGGTGCCCGGAAACCGCCGAGTTTGCACATTCGTCCGTGCTGCGAACTCCGTCACGCGGACGAGCGCTCCGCCGCCTCGGGAGCGGCGGCGGTCGGTCGACGGTGCGAGATCTGCTCGATCCTTACTCGATCTTGTGGATTCGCGACCCGTGCCTTCACCGTGCGGTCGTTGAGTGGCACTCATCAACCACACGGACCGACCGGTCCCCACTCCACGAAGGACTCTCCCCAATGTTCAACCGAATCAACACCAAGCGCACCCGGAACGGCCTGGTGGGACTCGCTCTCGCCGGTGCCGGCATCGTGGGTGCGACGGGTGTGGCCAGCGCCGCATCCGACACCGCCGCCGACGCATCCCCCGAAGCAGCAGCTGTGTTCGCCCAGGCAGACGGCGATGCCGAGCTCACCGCGACCGAACGCCAGGAGCGCCGCCAGGAGCGCCGCGAAGCACGGCAGGAACGGCGTGAGGCTCGCCAAGAGTTTCGCGCCGAGCTCGCCGAACTCCTCGGTCTCGACGTCGACGCACTCGGCGAGCAGATTCGCGATGGTGCGACCCTCGCCGAGATCGCCGAGGCGCAAGGTGTCGAAGTGTCCGTCGTCGTCGACTTCATCGTCGCCGAGAAGACCGAACGTCTCGACGGAGCCGTCGAGAACGGTCGCCTCACGCAGGAGGAGGCCGACGAGAAGGCCGCCGACCTCGAAGAGCGGGTCCAGACCCGAGTCGAGGAAGGTCGCTCCGACGATGGCGAGCGAGGCCGCCGCGGCGGCTTCCGAGGTGGCGGGAGCCCTGACGTCGAGGCCCCTGCAGACGGGCAGGGCTGATCCTCGACGCCGGAGCCCGGCCGGGTTCTCCCACCCGGCCGGGCATGCGCCCAGCCAGACGATCGTGGCCCTCCCCCCCCACGATCGTCTGGCTCGTCGCGCGCTTCGCCGGCGCCCCATCGGCTCCCCCGAATCACGCCGCCCTCTAGGATCCGACTCCAACCATGACCTCCATCGTGATCGCCGACGACGACCGCCAGATCCGTGAAGCACTCGATCGGATTCTCCGTTTCGAGGGGTACGAGACCGTGCCGGTCGCCGACGGCGCCGCTGCCCTCGAAGCCTTCATCGAGCACGAGCCCGACGCGGCGATTCTCGACGTGAACATGCCGTTCGTCGACGGAATCGCGGTCACACGTCGCCTTCGAGACCGGGGTGACCGCACACCGATCCTCCTGCTCACCGCACGCCGAGAGACCGCCGACCGTGTCGAGGGTCTCGACGCAGGTGCCGACGACTACCTCCCCAAGCCGTTCGACCTCGACGAACTCCTCGCTCGTGTCCGAGCGCTCGTTCGACGTGGCGGTGCCGCCGGAGGAGTCGCCAACAGCCATGTCGTCGGGGACCTCACGATCGACGTCGCCAAGCGGACGGTTCGCCGGGCCGACCGTCTGGTCGAGTTGACGAAGACCGAGTTCGATCTGTTGGAGCTCATGGCGCGCAACGCCGACATCGTGTTGTCGCGGAGCCAGATCTACACCGACATCTGGGGGTACGACTTCGAGGCATCGTCGAAGTCGCTCGACGTCCACGTCGGCTACCTCCGACGCAAGCTCGAAGCCGAGGGCGAAGATCGTCTCGTGCACACGGTTCGCGGTGTCGGCTACGTGGTGAGAGTCGGCGACGGATGAGTCTTCGCAGTCGCCTTGCGATCCTGTTCGGGCTCGTCGGGTTGATCGCGAGCGGTCTCGTCGGCGGATTCTCATTTCGCAGCACGGCCAACGAACTCGAGCAGAGCACCGACCGCTTTCTCGAAGAACGAATCGATCAACTCGTGCAGGCGTTTCGCGATGGCGACCAGCTGTTCGGAGCGAACGAGGACGAGCGAGGAGGTCGACGCACCCCCCGCGGTGGTTTCGACGGTGGGCGTCCGGTCGCCGCCGACGATTCGATCATCCAAGTCACCGGCCCACTGGGGCGGTCGACGTCGAGCAGTCGAGCGCTTCCCTCGACCGAGAAGTCAGAAGCGGCGGTGCTCGACAGCGAAGACAACCGGTCGCGCTCCGATGTTCGCTACGAAGACATCGTGATCGATGGAGAACCTCACCGGATGGCGTCGGTGGGTCTCGCCGGCGGGAGCCTCTTGCAGGTCGCACGGTCGACCGACGAAGACGAGGAGGTCCGACAGACGCTGCTGCGGCGCTTCGTCGTGATCACCATCCTCGTGGCCGCCACGGCTGCGGCGGTCGGATGGTTCATCGCCCGCCGCACGACCGCACCGTTGCGCCGGTTGACCGACGTCGCCGCTGGCGTCGCGACGACTCGCGACTTCACGACCGACGTCGGCGACGTCGAACGACCCGACGAGATCGGCCAGCTCGCGTCGAGTTTTCGAACGATGCTCGATGCTCTCGAGGCGAGCCGCGTGCAACAGCATCGCCTGATTCATGACGCCGGCCACGAACTCCGTACGCCGCTCACCAGCCTGCGCGCCAACGCTGCCCTCCTCGAACGTGCCGCCGACCTGCCCGCTGCGGACCGCGCGGAGGTCACCGCGGCGATCTCGTCCGAACTCGTCGAACTGAGCGCGCTGTTCGACGAGATGATCGAGCTGGCCACCGATCAGCATGACGCCGAGCTCGTACGCGCACCGGTCGACCTGCACGATCTCGTGGAGGAAGTGGCGGCCCGGTGGCGACGCCGCAGTGGTCGTGACGTGCAGGTGCAGCTCGTACGGCCGCCGACCGAACCCTCCGTCGACGGTGAAGCCGGCGCTGGACCTGACCAACGACCGAGCTCGATCGTGTCAGCCGACCCGTCGATGCTCGAACGTGCGGTCGGCAACCTGGTGAGCAACGCGGTGAAGTTCAGCCCCGCCGGAACACCGATCCGGATCGAGGTCGGCCGCGACTCGGTCGGTGTTCATGACCAGGGGCCCGGTGTGCCGGTCGATGAGCGAGAGCGGATCTTCGGTCGCTTCTATCGGAGCGAGTCGACTCGATCGATGCCTGGCTCGGGCCTGGGGCTGTCGATCGTCGCGCAGATCGTCGATCGTCACGGTGGCTCGACCTGGGTTCGAGAATCACCCGACGGGGGCGCCGACATCGGCTTCCGCTTGCCCGTCGGCTGAACGAGCGTTGCGGCGCGCCGCGACGAGGCGTTCGATCGCGTCGCCGTCGAGAAAGGTCGCGAGCCCGGCCATCATTGCCAACCCGAAGAACCCGACGAGCAACAGGGAGTCGATCGACAGGTGCAACGCGAGCGCGGCGACGATGAGCCACGGGCGGAGTGGCTTGCACCACAGCAGCATCGCCAACGCGAGTTCGACAGCGAGGGTTCCCCACGTGGCCAACGCCACGAGCGGCACCGACTCGATGAGTAAGTCGAAGCGGCCGATCCGCTGCAGATCGTCGAGTCGGAGTGCCGTCGACACCGCTGTCCCGTCGCGCCACGACCCGCCGCTCTTCGACCAGAACGCGAAGAAGTACACGACGACCACCTGGAGTTGCACGAGTCGCAGACCCCACGGGGCGACATCGGCAGCGGTGAACAGTGAACCCCGCCCGAGTCGACGGACACGGTCCAATGACATCGCTGCACCGGTTGGGCACAACGCGAGCAGCAACGTGAGGTTGCGCAGGATCAGGTCGCCGGAGTTCAGGATCGTCGGGTTACGACGCTGGACTGCGACGAGCAGCACAAACGAAACGACGAGGAAGGTGGTGGGTCGCACGCCGAGGATCACCGCCACCGACGAGACCATCAGCGCGATCAGTGCAGTCACCACCGGCCAGGTGTCGCCGTCGGGGAGCCAGCTCCACGTGGGGTCGGCGAACTCGGGACCGACCACTGCGTCCGCACCGAGCAGCGATGACACGTCGATCAGCATCGTGAGCGACCAGACGAAGACGGTGGCGCCGAGCACGACACGAGCGATCGCCAGCGGCCACGCCGACGTCGGTTCGAACAGCGCCCGCCGGGCGGCCTGGCCCGAGCGGTCAGCGAGCATCATGGGTCGCGCTCCCACACGTGGAACCGGAACGCGTTCCACCCGCTGTCGATCACGCCGTCGGCGGTGAGCGGCTCGTGGACGATCCAGCGACGGATCAACTCGACCCGAACGGGGAGTTCGCCGTCTCGCTCGAGCTCGCCGGCGATCCACTCGGCGGTGGGGTCCCACCAGGCCTCGTTGTCGTCCAGGCGCACCCGCTCCTGCCACTTCTGCCAGCGGTACTCGCGCAGCGCACCGATGATCGGGTCGTACTCCGGGACATCCCAGAACTCGACCGACCCGTCGACGTGGACGACTCGGGCCCGGACGTCCAGCGACTGATCTCGCGGGTTCGGACTGAACACGCCCCACGACTGATCGAGACCGGCGAGCACCGCAGGGCGCCACACGGCATCGACCTGCTCGCGCATCGGTTACGCGGGCATGTTCGGGCCGATGATCCACACCGTCATCACGGCCACCGCAACCGCAACAGCCGCACGTCCCCGACGCGTCGAGGTCAGTGCGGTGTGCCGGTCGAGTTGATCGGCGTCGGGCACGCCGTCATCGTGCCAGATCGGCAACGACCGACACAGCGCACCGGCCCGCGACGGGTCGCGA
>JBGCFW010000119.1:0-9717 GCA_045107155.1 Ilumatobacter sp.
ACACCCCGCGAGCGCGAAGTGATGGGCCTCATCGCCGAAGGCTTCAACAACGCGTCGATCGGCGCCCGCCTGACGCTCAGCGAGCGAGCGGTCGCCAAGCACATCAACTCGATCTTCTCGAAGCTCGACCTGGGCGATGACGACGAGGCGCACAAGCGGGTGCGAGCGGTCCTGACGTGGCTGGCCCACTGACGTTCTTCGGGCCCGCAACCGTCGAAGGAGAAGAACAGGAGTGGATCCGCCGGATGCGGATCCAGTTCCGGTCGAACCAGATCTACGCGCTCGTCGTGCTCGTGTTCGGCACGGTGCTCGCGTTCACGATCGTCGACACGTGGTGGTCGGTGCTGTTCCTCGGCGCACTCGCCGCGGACGCGGCGCTCATCCAGTGGCGGCTCTCGAAACTGAACGCCGACAACTTCGTGTCGACCGGGGTGATTCTCACTGTCGCACTCTGGGTGCTGGGGATGGTCCTCGCGCCGCTGGTCCCGTTCGCGCTGCCGATTCTGATCTTCATGCTGCTGGTGTCGATGCTCGGCGTCGCACCGTTGCTCGAGCCCGAGCACATCATGGGCTTCATCGTCGCGAGCGCGATTGCGATGACCGCGATGGCTGCGCTCAGTGTCGTGTTCGAGAGCCCGATCCAAGAACAGCTCCCGAGTTGGCTGCGCGACGTCATCCTCGTTGCGGGCGTGGGCGCGTTCGTGTTCATCGCAGGCGGCGTCGTGTGGGACACCCACCGCCGCCACATCACCGGCATCGAACGCCTCGTCGACAGCAACCAGGCCCTGCGGTCGTCGCGCTCGCGCCTGGTCGGGGCTGCCGATGCCGAACGGCGTCGGCTCGAGCGAGACCTGCACGACGGTGCCCAGCAGCGGCTGACCGCGCTCACGATCCGTTTGCGACTGCTGGCCGCCCGTCACCCGGAGATCGACGCCGAGGCGAACGAGTTGATCGACGAGGTCCAGGTGGCGATCACCGAGCTCCGTGAGCTCGCGCATGGCCTGTACCCGCCGCTGCTCGAACGGCGCGGTCTGCCCGAGGCGCTGACATCGGCAGCGCGGCGGGCGCCGATGACGGTCGACGTGCACGCCGAAGGTGTCGGCAGGCATGCCGAACCGATCGAGACAGCGGTGTACTTCTGCTGCCTCGAAGCCATGCAGAACGCGAGCAAGCACGCGGGCGTCGACGCATCGGTCAGCATTCACCTGGTCGAGCGCGACGAACAGCTCGTCGTGACGATCACCGACGACGGGCCCGGCTTCGACCCGATCGTCGTGGGAGAGGGGCGAGGCCTGCGCAACATGGCCGACCGCGTCGCCGCCGTCGACGCCGATCTCCGGATCGTGACCG
Organism: Ilumatobacter sp.; assembly: GCA_045107155.1. Lineage (GTDB taxonomy): Bacteria > Actinomycetota > Acidimicrobiia > Acidimicrobiales > Ilumatobacteraceae > Ilumatobacter_A. Next base: position 1,351 of record JBGCFW010000119.1, read on the forward strand.
CGCCGGGCGATGGTGTCAGAGTGTCAGCCACGATCCCGACCGGTTCCGTCGGTCACGGGGGTGGTAGCACCCCCATGAGCTGAGCGATTTCTTCCCCACGAAGACACCAACCACCACTCTCGTTCGGCGCCGTGCGAATCTCGACGATGGAGACATGATCCAGCGAACCGTTCCCCGCTTGCTCCGCACGACGGCGGTCTCCCTCGCCATCGCAGCGACCGCTGCTTCGTGCGCCTCGTCCTCATCGAGCGACGAGGCGGGCGAGGCCCTGCCGGCCGCCGCAGGGCCCGCCGACGACGAGGGTGCTGCTGACGGTGATGCACCGGTCGACGACAGTGCTGACGATGACGGCGACAACGTCCGCATCGGTGGCGACGAGGACGAGGATGGCGATCAGCGGATCGCAGAAGGCGACCTCGACGTCGGCGAGATCGCGATCTCCGCCGCCGACGACGCGACGATCTCCACCCTCGACGACGGTCGCACCGTCGTGCAGGGCGACATCGTCGTGCCCACGGCGGGCGGCGACCTGGAGCTCGAGAACGCCGACATCGCCGTGGGCGTGGGGCCCGACGGCGAGCCGACTATCTCCGGCACGGCCCAGGTGCCGTTCCCGACCGAGGGAGCGTTCGCCGACGCACAGATCAACCAGCTGCCGGTCGGCGAGGTCGGAAGCGCCTACGGCCGAGACCTCGTCCACCTCGGTGCGCACCTCCAGAACGACACCCGCTACCTCTTCTTCTCCTTCGACGGCGGACTCGACGTCGAGCTGCCGTTCGGCGGCCAGGAAGGCTTCGAAGCGGTGCCAACGCAGATCGCGGTCCCGACCGGTCAGTCCGCGACGCTCGTCATCGATCCGAGTGACCCGTACTTCTACGTCGGCAGCAACTGCCCCGACCTCTCGAAGGACGACGAGGACTCCGACGACGATCAGAACGACGACAGCGATCGCGACCAGAGCGACGACCGCAACGACAACGACCGCAACAACAACGACAGTGAGGACGACGAAGACCGCGACAGCGCCGCCGACCAGGACGATGACGAGGAGAGCGGCGCCTACTACACGCTCGAGCCGTCGAACCTGCCGGCTGGTCAGGAGTGCGGCATCGGAATCTCGATCAACGGCAACATCCCTGCTCCGGCCACGGCGGCGGGCGGCGAGTTCACCGGCCACGTCGTCGTCGACGGCGTCGTGCCGCTCTACGCCGGCATCGAGCTCGACGGTTCGGCCGTCGTGGCGCTTCGCGACCCCGGCGCCCGCACCGTCGGCTGGGGAACGGTCCAGGCCACCGTCCCGCTGATCGACGACTGGGTCGACATTCAGATTCCGCTCGCCAACGCTGCGGTCGAGATCCAGGCCGAAGGCACCCGCATCGGTGTCGCCTACGAAGGTTCCCTCGGCGACGAGAGCCCCTCGTACGAGCTGCCGCTGATCGGCGTGCCGATCACACTTCCGGCGAACGGCACCGTCGAGTGGGACGCCCGCTTCGGTTTCGTCGAGTCGGGCGGTGAGTGGAGCCTCGACCCCGAGAGCTTCGCCGAAGTCTCGGGCGAGTTCGGCCTCGGCTTCTCCTCGTTCGGTGATCTGCTCGGAGTCGAACTCGACGACTTCGCCACGCAGTCGGGGTCGTTCCGCATCGACCGGACCGGTGTGACGGCGTCGGGAGCGACCGAGCTCCAGATCCACCCGTCGCTCCAGACCGGCGCCGCCACGCAGTTCGACCTGCGCATCGACGCAACCGACTGGACCCAGAGTCAGCTCGACTTCGCCGCCGACGTCGAAGTCGCCGGCTACGACCTCGCGTCCGCCGACGTGTCGATCGGCGGCACCGGGCTCGCCGTGGCCGGCGAGGTCGACTTGGGCTTCGTCCGCTCGGCGGTGTCGGGAACGATCGGCGCCGACGGCTTCGAGTTCACCGGTTCGGCTGGCGTCGAGGTGTCGCTCGACGGCCTCGCCCAAGCATCACGCAACACCTCGGACTGGTTGCAGGATCGCATCGACGAAGTGCAGCGCCTCGACGACGACATCGAAGCGGCTCGCGAGGACGTCCGTGAGAGCCGCCGCAACCGTGACGCCGGCTTCACCGCCGCTCGCGACTGGCTGCAAGAGGCGATCGACAACCTGAACGAGCTGGACGACGAGACCGACGAGAACAACGACAAGATCGCCGAGCTGCGCGGAAAGATCGCCGACGAGATCGCCTGGTACGAAGGTCTCACCCCGCTGGAGAAGATCGGCAAGTCGGTCGGCCACCTGGCTCGGCTCAGCGCCTGGCGCACCGACATCGGTGTGCGCAACACCCGCAACTTCGCCATCGACGACGTGTACCGGCCGGCAGCGGTCGGGGTGCTGACGGGTGCGCAAGAAGCACTCGACCTCGTTCAGGCCGGCCTCGATGCGCTGCCGGTCGACACCAACCCGAAGGTCGCCTCGCTGATCGCCGCCAAGGTGATCGCCACCGAAGCGCTCGAACTGGCGCAGGGCACCGTCGAGCTGTTCGAGATCGAAGGCTCGCTGAAGGGCGACATCTCGGTGCGGCTCGCCTCCGACGGCGTCGGTGGATCGTTCAGCGGCGAGCTCTGCGGCCCAAACAACTGCACCGCTCTGCCTGGTGGCAGCCTCCAGCTGGGTGCAGAGACCTCGATCTGTGTCGAGCTTCCCGGAGTGGGCGAGCGGTGCCTGACGCTCTGAGCGTCCTGGTCGTCGACGACGATCCGACGATGGCGACGCTGATGGCCGAACTCGTCGTGATCGCGGGTGGCGCGGTGTGGGCCGTGGTCGGCAGCGGTGAGGCGGCGATCGAAGCGCTCGCCGCTCCGGCCGCCGACCGACCCGACCTCGTGTTGCTCGACGTGAACCTCCCCGGGATCGACGGCATCGAGACCGCCGCCCGGATCGACCGACTCGATCGCCCGGTCCGGGTCGTGCTGACCTCGACGACGGCGGCGAGCGATCTGCCCGCCGACGTGTTCGACGGGGGAGTGTCCGGCTTCGTGCCGAAATCGGAGCTCAGCCCCGACAGCGTCGGCGAACTGCTCGCCGGCTGAGCATGGTGCGACCAGCCCGAGCTCGACACGGATGTGTCGGGTTCGGCCTGTCGGCGTGTGACGGCCGGTAGCTTCGAGTCCGCACACACGGGGTGTGGCCCAGCTTGGTAGGGCGCCTGCTTTGGGAGCAGGAGATCGCAGGTTCAAATCCTGTCACCCCGACCACGATCGAACCGAGGGACACCAGCGGGCCCAGACGCCCGCTCGGCGACCGGGACGTCTGCGAGGTCGGCCAGCGCGGCAAGATGTCACCATGACTCCCTGCCATGCAAAGCGGCTCGACGAAGGGGTGCGTCTTTCGGACAGCTCGGGTTGGGCGGCGTCGAGATGACCGACACCGAGCCGACGTCGGAGGATCGCGCCGAACGTCGAGCGTGGTTCACCAGCGCCATCGAGGCCGTCCGCGCTGAGCATGCTCCCAATGACGACGGCCACCTCGCCGACTACATCCCGCAACTCGCGCTCGTCGATCCCGATCAGTTCGCGATCGCAGCCACGACCACCGACGGGACCACCATCGGTGTCGGCGACATCGACGTTCCCTTCACCATCCAGTCGATCGCCAAGCTGCTCGTGTACGGCCTGGCACTCGAAACGCACGGTCGCGACGCCGTGCTCCGTCGCGTCGGCGTCGCGCCGACCGGCGACCGCTTCAACGCGATTGCGCTCGACGACGAGGCCAATCGCGCACCGAACCCGATGGTCAACGCCGGTGCGATCGCCGTCACCGACCTGATCGCCGGCGCCGACATCGACGACCGGGTCGAGCAGCTCCGGACGATGTTCGAGAGCTACCTCGGGCGCCGACCGGAGATCGATCGCGCGGTGTGGGCGTCGGAGCGGGCAACCGGCAACCGCAATCGGGCCATTGCCTACCTCATGCTCAGCCGCGGCATCATCGACGATCGGGTCGAGGAGACGCTCGACCTCTACTTCGCTCAGTGTTCCGTGCTCGTCACCGCGCGGGATCTGGCGATGATCGGTGCCACCATCGCCAACTACGGGGTGCACCCCACGACCGGCGAGCAGGTCGTCGCACCCGCGGTCGCACGCGACATGTTGACCGTCGCGCTCACCTGCGGGATGTACGACTACGCAGGGGAGTGGGCGTACACGGTCGGCATCCCCGCAAAGAGCGGTGTGGGTGGCGGCATCGTCGGGATGCTGCCAGGCGCGGCCGGGCTCGCAACGTACTCGCCTCGACTCGACGCCTACGGCAACAGCGTCCGTGGAATCGCCGTCTTCGAGGCGCTCTCTCGAAGCTTCGACATGCACCTGTTCGACCCGGACCGCCCATGGGCCCGCAGGAGTCGTGCAGCGAAGGACTGATTCCTTCGAAACCGGGCGACGTCGTCGACGGGCCGCCAGGCGGTGTGATCGTGGTGAGCGCCGAGATGTACACGACGTCCTCGCGGCGCTCGCCGAGCATCCGGTAGCGCGCCGCGAGGTCCACGAAGAGCTCGCAACCCACATCGAGCTCGATGCAGACGATGTCGTCGTCGAAGGCGATCCGACTCTTCTCGAGCGCGCCATCTCGAACCTGATCCGAAACGCGATCGATCCCGGCGTGCCGTCGAGCGACGCCCCGATCGAAGTCGTCGTGCGACAGGGTCTGGTCGCTGTCGCCGGTCATGGGCCTTGCGTGTCGGATGACGTTGCCGACCGAATCTTCGAGCGGTTCCACTCGCGTCCTGGTTCAACCGGTCATGGCCTCGGCCTTCCGCTTGCTCGATGGGTCGCCCGAGCCCATGGCGGCGACCTGACCGTGGCGAATCGCTCCATCGGCGGTGCCGTGTTCACGATGGAACTGCCCGCGGCGAAGCGCTGACTCACGGCTCGGGCGGCGTCCACGATCCGGCGCGACTCCCGACCGTTGCCGGAACCCGACAAGCGTCAGGTGGGGCGGCGTCGCAGCGGTTGGATGGTTCGATAGGTGGCGCATCGCCAGAGCCACTCGAACGGGCCGTAGCGAAAGCGAGCGAGCCACCACGTCGACCACCAGAGCTGCAGCGCCCACACGCCGAGGATCCAAACGGCGATCATCGTGCGGGTGAGGTCGATGGCGTCGCTCAGCCACCATGTGAGCATGGCCACACCGAGGATCGTCTGTGCGAGATAGTTGCTCAGCGCCATGCGGCCGACGTTGCGAACGCGTTCGGTGTGTCGCCCGGCGCGGTGGTTCCACAAGATGATCAACGCCATGTAGCCAAGAGCGGTGGGGATCGTCCCGAGCCCGGTCGGCATGCGGCTCACGATGGCGAAGTCCGACGACCAGTCGCTGGCGACCTGCACTCCCATGCCGATCGCGGTAATGGCGGAGCCCGCACCGATTCCCCACCATGCGAGCCGTCGGTAGAAGCCGTCGGTTCGTGCGCCCTGGACGATGTCGAACCGGTACAGCGCGACCCCGATCAGCATCAGCCCGAGTGCTCGACCGAATGCGTCGGCGTAGAACCAGGTCGCAATCGTTCCGGATAGCGCGTCGCCGTCAGCGAACCAGAACTCGCCCAGGTCAGCGGGGTCTCCTCCCACCGCCGACTGGACGAACGGCGCGGCGATGGTTCCGGCGAGCGCGAACACGGCGCCGAGGACGAACAACAGCCACGCTGAGAGCTTTCGCAGCACGAGCACTACCGGCGCACACAGGGCATACAGCGACAAGACGTCTCCCGAGAAGAGCTGTGCGTGCACGAGGCCGATCACGAGCAGGAGCGAGAACCGCCACAAGCTCAGCCACACAACGCGTCGCCCCTTCACCACTGCACGATCTGCGAAGATGACAACACCCACGCCGAAGAGCAGTGAGAACAACGCCATCATCTTCTGGTCGATGAAGAGCATCGTGAGCACGCCGAACACCCAGTCGAGCGGCTGCTCGACTCCGTCGGCGGACACGTTGAAGTACGCGGCAGACGCCAACCCGAAGAACAGTGCGTTCATCGGGAGGATGCCCAACAGTGCGATGCCGCGGATCGCATCGAGTGTGGTGATCCGCTCTGCCGGCGACACCGGGCCGCCGGCTGCGACGAGCTCGGGTTCGAGCTGCTGAGCACTCGAGCTCACGGTTCGGTGGTCCTCGCCCCGATGGCGGCTGCGACGATGAAACCGACCAGGCCCACGGCGAGGCCGGCGGCAGCGCCGACGAGTCCGTTCCCGCTGGTCTGCCCGACCAGCTGGCCCGACAGGACGGCGGCGACGACGGTGATCGCCGTGATGATCGGGTTGATTCGAGGGGATGATGCCGGTTGGTCGTTCATGGGAACCACAGTTGCCGAAGCTACGAGCAAGCGCATCGGCCCCCTGTCGGTTTGCACTCATCTCACGAGATGAGATCGCTCATCTCGGAGGCTGATGCCGTCGAGGCGGATCCGAGAGATACTGGGGTATGGCCGACCTCGACGCACGAGCTGCCGGGATCGAGACGCCGAGAGCCCGACACACTCCGGCATCGCTCAGGGACGTGCCGCGGACTGGCGCCGGCTCTGCGATCTTCGCACTGAGCATGCTGGTGTGGGCGAGTGGGCAGCTCATCTACGACGAGACCGTTCTCGGTGCGTGGCTGGTCTTCCTCATCGGCGGGGTGGGTGCCTCGATCGGGCTCCGGCTTGCGGTCGGCGTCAGCACCCAAAGTGCCCCCCGCTGGCGCAGTCAGGTGCTGTCGTGGTCGCTCACAGCGATGCTCGTGTTCGTCGGCGTCAGCAGCACCCTCGAAGGCGCCGCACGGGTGATCGCCGTGTCGATCGGGGTGACGGTGCTCGTGGTCGGCTTCGTCGATGCGATGGCGCAGCTCCGTACGGCGCAGCACCGGGTCGCGGAGCTCGCCGTCATCGAGGAGCGGCAACGCGTGGCTGCCGACGTGCACGACATCGTCGGACACGCGCTCGCCGTCACGATGTTGCACGTCAACGCCGCTCGGATGTCGCTCCCCGAGCGTCCTGGGGCCGCCGTCGAGGCGCTGGAGGAGGCCGAGCGCAACGGTCGGTCGAGCATGACCGAGATCCGAGGCATCGTGCGGCTCCTTCGCTCCGACGATGGCCCATCGCTTCAGAGCCTGCCCGACCTCGACGACCTCTCGACGCTCGTGCAGAGCTTCTCCGGAATCGGGCGGCAGATCGACGCCAACGTCGAGGTCGACACCGCTCGTGTTTCCAGGCTGGCGTCGGTCACGGCGTATCGGCTCGCTCAGGAAGGACTCACCAACGCAGTGAAGTACGGCACCGGCGCCATCGACATCTCGCTCGCCGTGGAAGGCGACGAGGTGGCACTCGAGATCGTCAACGAGATCGGGAACACCTCCGAACAGGGCGGCGGCGTCGGGCTCGCCGCGGCTCGAGCTCGGGTCGGATCCGTCGGTGGCACCTTCGACGCAGGTCCCACCGGCGCCGGACGTTGGCGACTCCAGGCGCGGGTCCCCGCATGATCCGTCTGCTGCTCGTCGATGACCAGCCGCTCGTTCGTCAAGGTGTCCGCAGAGTCATCGAGACCAGCCACGATCTCGAAGTCGTCGCGGAGTGTGACGACGGTGACCAGGTCCTCGACGCCCTTCATCGTCACGCCGTCGATCTCGTGGTGATGGACATCCGGATGAAGCGGATGGACGGTGCGACGGCCACTGCACAAGTCTGTGGCATCGACGGGCCCCCGGTGCTCGTTCTCACCACCTTCGACGACGATGTGACCATCGCAGCAGCGCTGCGTGCGGGAGCCGCCGGATTCGTCCTGAAGGACGCTCCCGGCGAAGAGATCATCCGTGCGATCGAGCGAGTCTCCGACGGCGATGCCTGGCTCGACCCGTCCATCACCGCCAGAGTGCTCTCGAGCTACCGGTCGGTCGATGCTGATCCGCCGCCACACCTCGATCGCCTCACCGAACGTGAGCTCGACGTGATGCGCGTCGTCGGTCGTGGCGCAACGAACGCCGAAGTCGCCAGCGCGCTCTTCATCAGTCAGGCGACCGTGAAGACGCACCTTGGTTCCGTGCTCACCAAGCTCGAACTCCGCGATCGGGCCGCCGTCATCGTGTTCGCACACGAACACTCGCTCCTCGGCGAACAGTGAGCGTTCTACCTCGCATCGAGCCCCTCACCACCGAGCCGCTCCGACGTCAGAACGTGCTTGCCGTGTCGCTACGTTCCGGACATGTTCGACGACGCCCTCACCGCGACCATCGCCGGCGCCCGCAGCCACACGATCGGTGACCTCCTTCGCCGATCGGCGCTGCGCCATCCGGAACGACCGGCACTGCTGTTCGGGGGACGCACGCGGACCTACGCCGAGCTCGATACCGACGTCAATCGAGTCGCCAACGCGCTGACG
>JBGCFW010000012.1:0-3319 GCA_045107155.1 Ilumatobacter sp.
GCCGTCGGCGTCGCCCGGTGCTGTCTCGTCCTTCGCCCGGATGAGCGGTCCGAAGTCGAAGTCCTCGAGCACGCTGGCCGGGACACCCGCTCGCCCGAGGGTCTGCATCGCGTCGTGCACATCGAGCACCGCCCCCACGAGCGCACGTTGCTTGGACAGCTCGCAGAACGAGTCGTTGTCGCTGAGCGCGCTCTGTTGGAGGATCGTCTCAATGATGAGTCGAGCGACCAGCAGCGTGATTCGTTCCTCGGTCGGGAGTGCGGTCAGGCCCACGAGATCAGCGGTGTTCTGCAATCGATCGGATTCGCTCAGCAGCGATTCCAACCGGGACCGTCGGGCCGCCCAGTCGGGGTCGCCGTTGGCGGCGTGCCAACGAGCGACACGGTCGCTGTCTCGGGAGAACGACCGCTGCCATGCCACGGCCGGGTAGTGGCGCGCGTACGCCAGTTCCCGGTCGAGGGCCCACACCGCTTGGACGAAACGTTGGGTGTGCGCCGAGACGGGTTCGGTGGCATCCCCGCCGGGAGGTGACACCGAGGTGACGATGGTGACCGTCCCGTCGCGATCACCGGTGGTGACGACCCGCCCGGCCCGTTGGTAGAACGCCGCGAGCGATGAGGGGAGGTCGGCGGGATAGCCCTGCTCGGCAGGGATGGCACCGGTACGGCTCGCGAGCTCGCGTCGCGCCTCGGCCCAGCGTGAGGTCGAGTCGGCGATGATCACGGCATGGAGCCCCATGTCGCGGTAGTACTCCGCGACCGTGACTGCCGTGTAGATGCTGGCCTCTCTGGCCATCACCGGCATGTTGGAGGTGTTGGCGAGGATGACGGTGCGTTCGAGCAGACGACGGTCCGTCCTGGGGTCGACCAACTGGGTCAGCTCGGTGATGAGGTCCGCGAGTTCGTTGCCACGTTCGCCGCACCCGACGTAGATGATCACGTCGGCGTTGCCCCATTTCGCAAGCTGCTCGAGCAGCACGGTCTTTCCCTCGCCGAACCCGCCGATCACGGTGGCACTACTCCCCTTCGCGATCGGCTCCAGCACGTCGAGGACCCGCTGCCCGGTCAGGAACGGCTCGCGGTCGTGACGCCGGCCCGCGTGGGGGCGCGGCGTACGGATCGGCCACTGGGTCGTCACGGCGATCGGGTTTCCGCCGACCGTCGCGATGGCGTCGGTCGACCCGACGGCGCCTGCGGCGACGATGTCGTCGACGTTCCCAGTGATGCCGGGCGGTGCGACGACGAACTGCTGGACACCCGTCGTGCCGTGAACAGCGGCGATCAGGTCGCCGGCCTGCACCATCTCGCCGACGTCGACCAGTGGCTCGATGTCGAACTCGCTGGTGGCCGGTCGGGTCAAGCCGCTGTGACCGAGGAAGTCGTCGGCCTCGGCGAGCGGGCGCAGCAGGCCGTCATAGATGCCGCCGAGCAGGCCGGGTCCGAGTTCGACGGTCAGCGCATGTCCCATGGCCCAGGCGGGCTGTCCCACCGAGAGTCCGCCGGTGTACTCGTACAGCTGGGCAACGGCCCGGTCGTGATCGATGGTGATGATCTCGCCGGGGATGCGGCCGTCGCCGACCTCGACGTACTCGAACAGCACCGCCGGACCGAGGCCGGACAGGTGGACGACCGGTCCGTTGACCCGTTCGACACGGCCAGTCAGGGGGCCCGCCGGCGAAATGTTCAGGTCCATGATCGAGTCACCTCGTCGGCGAGGACGGCCAGCGCACGGTCGGCAAGTTCGGGGAGCGAGTAGTCGCCGCGTCGCGATCCGAGTTCGGCCACGATGCCCCCACCTGCTGTCGGGTCGCGTTCGATCACCGCGTCGTCGCCGAGCTGTTCGCGAGCGACGCGCTCGAAGTGGTCGAGCAGCGTGGGGTAGCGCGGGTCGTGGCGCATCTCCAACGCTGCGGCGTGGGCTGCGTCGACGAGGCGGTCGTGGGTCCGGGGGCGGGCCCTGGGCACGGCGTCGTTGGCCTCCGCTCGGGCGTCGGCGATGCGCTGGTCGAGGCTGGCGCGCGACGCGCGGGCGCTTCGCCGCTCGATCTCCGCCACTTCCTCGTCGCACTGCTGCTCGACGTCGGCGATCGAGGCCTCGACCTCACGTGTCGCTGCCGCCACGAGTGCTTCGGCCTGGTCGGCGGCGTCGGCGAGCAGCGCCCGTCGAACCGTTTCGAGTTCGGGCGCCGTCGACGGGTCGTTGGCGGCGTCGCGAACCTCGACCTCGGCGGTCTCGGCGGTGCGGGTGTTCATGGCAGCTCCACGATGAGGACGTCGGGCCGGTCCGCCAGGTTCGGCCGGAGCGCGGCGGCCGCGTCGGCCGAGAGGATGACGAGACCGACGTCGTCGTCGAGGTCGTCCCAGGCGCGTTCGATCTCGGCCTCGGTCGCGGCGTCGACGACGCGCACGCCCGCCAGCACGAACCCGACGAGTCGATGATCCCGACCGAGCGCGACGACGGTACTCATTGCGGGGTCACACCTTGCCGAGGATCAGCACGGCAACGATGAGCCCGTAGATGGCCACACCCTCGGCGAGCCCAACGACGACCATCGCCCGTCCGAACAGGTCGGGTTGTTCGCTGATCGTGGCGAGCGCTGCCGATCCGGCATAGGCGATGGCGATGCCCGCACCGAGGGCCGATGCGGCAACGGCAATGGCAGCACCGATGAAGGCCGCGCCGCTGTCGTTCGTGTTGGTCGTGGTGGCCTGTTCGACGAGAGCAGGCGTCGAGGTCGACATCGCCGCCGCGTCGGCGGAGGGAGCAGACGAGTCACCACCGAAGTCCGCGGCCAGGATGGCCAGCGCCAGGGCGAACGTCACCGCCATCGTCACGGTCACGAACCGGAACATCGAACGGGGCGTTCGCGCCCGGGTGAGGGGGATTGCGATCGCGATCGGGGGCGCGAGGATGATCGTGAGCAGCCAGGGATTCATGGTGTCTCCAGTCGTTGGGAGGGGATGTGCCAGGGGGCGAACGGCCGGCCCTGGCCGTCGAAGAGGCGCGAGAACATCTCGTAGTACTCGAGCCGGAGCGCTTGGATGGCGCCGACGAGGGCGCCCAGGGCAAAGGCCGCGAGGTTGCCGATCGCGAAGAGCACGATTGCCCCGGCTGCAGCTGCGGGGTTCGCTGCGCTCCAGAGGCTCACCGTTCCAGCCCACACGACTTCAGTGATCACCGCATGCGTCAGACCGAAGGCGGCGAGCCGCGCGAACGAGACGATGTTCGAGCCGAGGCGCAACAGGGTGTCGAACATCTCGACGACCGCCTCGGCGATCCCCGAGCCGCTCACCCCGGCCGCGACGATCAGGCCGACGAA
>JBGCFW010000120.1:0-4227 GCA_045107155.1 Ilumatobacter sp.
CTTCTACCGCTCCACCTCGCTGTCTCAGCCGGGTCGCCAGCCGCTTATCCAAGGCGGTCCGCTCGCGCCACTGTTCACCGGCATCGGGTCTGACGTCGCACACATCGCGCTCCTCGAACACGTCGACACGACCTGGGCGACCGGTCTGAGGCATCGGCGCGGCACCGTCTCCCTCGCGCGTGATCTGATGTCGACGGGCCACGTCCTCCCGGAGCTGTTCATCTGCCTCGATGACTATCCCGAACTCGATGCCGGAGGGCGCACGGAGCCCGATGACTTGGGCTTCCCCGCCTTCGGGCGTGTCGTCGCCGGACTCGACGTCGTTGAAGCGATCGCCGCCCGAGCGACCGACGGTTCGTCACCGTTCGAGCGCCTCGCCGGCGAAATCCTCACCGACCCCGTTCGCATCCTCGCCGCATCCGCACGCACCGACGCTTTCACGAGAGATCACCGCTGACATGACCGACACCGCAGGCGCCTCGCGCACCATCATCCGCCACGGACACGTGCTCGACACTTCGACGATGACGTATCGAGCCGGTGACAGCGTGGTCATCGAGGCCGGCGTGATCGCCGACGTCGACGACACCACGACCGAGGGCGATGTCGAGATCGACGCAACCGGACGATTCGTGGTGCCCGGCCTCGTCGACGGTCACTGCCACTTCCGCCTCGCCACACTCGACTTCCGCGCGTTGTCGGCATGGAGTGAGGTCGAGTTCGGCATCGCCATGGCGCCCCTCGCCGAGGCGACCGTGCGTCGAGGCTTCACGACCGTGCGCGACCTCGGCGGCGATGTGAGCGGTCTGATGCGAGCGATCGACCGAGGCGTCGTGACCGGACCGCGGATCGTGCGTGCCGGTCTCATGCTCACACAGACCGGCGGACACGGGGACGTGCGCTCCGGCGAGATCGAGGTCGCGAGCTGCGGCTGTGCGATGCACTCCGACGTGATGTCCATCGTGGCTGACGGCTGCGATGCGGTGCGCAAGGGAGCGCGTCACCTGTTGCGAGACGGCAGCGATTTCCTCAAGATCCACGTGTCTGGCGGCGTCGCGTCTCCGAGTGACCCGCTCGAGAGCGTGCAGTACACACCCGAGGAGATCCGGACGGCGGTCGTCGAGGCGCGCCACCGCGGCACCTATGTGTCGGCTCACGCCTACACGCCCGAAGCGATCACGATGGCCGTCGAGTCCGGCGTGCACTGCATCGAGCATGGCAACCTGATCGACGCTCCGGCAGCCCACGCGATCGCGGCCGCCGGTGCGGTGATCGTGCCAACGCTGGTCACATATCGAGCGATGGACGACATCGGGCGACAGCTCGGGCTGCCGGAAGCGAACCGGGCGAAGAACGCACGTGTGCTCGAGTCGGGCCTCGAGTCCCTCGAACGGGCCCGCGATGCCGGCATCACGTTGGGCTTCGGGACCGACCTGATCGGCGAGACGCAGGTCCGCCAGAACGAGGAGCTGGCCATCCGGGCGAGCGTGCAGCCCGCCGCCGAAGTTCTGCACTCGATGTGGGTGGTGAACGCGGAGCTGTGCCGTCTGGGCGGACAGATCGGAACGCTGAGTCCTGGAGCCTTCGGCGACGTGATCGTGTCACGGGTCGATCCGCTCGCCGACCTCGCAGCGTTTGCTCGGGCAGAGTCAGCGTTCACCCACGTGATCCAGTCCGGCAACGTGGTGGTCGACCGGTCCGAGAACGTCGCCGTCTGACGTCTTTCAGTCGGCGGGTCGGGGCGCCGAGCCGTCGTGGCCCCACGAGTCGTCGCGCTCGCGCACGCCTCGGCCCGCGTCGAGGATCTCCCGAGCCCGCGTCATGCGAGATCGGGCGGAGGAGGAGGCGACGGCGGCGAGGTCGCCGGGGGAGGTGGCGGCATGGTCTGGCCCGGCTGTGCAAGCTCTTGGGGCGGCGGCGGCGGTGGTGTGGATCGCCGCACCTCGGCAGCCGCCTCTGACGTGCCGGAAACCTGTCGATCGATGGCTTCGACTTCGGCACGGGCTTCGGCCAATGCCTGCAAACGGATGTCGGCAGCCGACACCGCCGCCTCGAGCTGTTGCTTCGAGTCGGCGACCGTGATGCTCGTCACCATTTCAGCGATGGTGGTCTCGAGGGCCACGACGTGGTCCTCGAGTTGGTCGATGGCCGCGTCCTTGTGCGAGGCGGGAAGCGCCGCTGCAGCGACCAGACGTTCGTCGATCGCCAACGCCTCGGCGTCGATCGCTTGCATCTGCGCAGCGAGTCCGAGTTCGACGAATCGTGGATTCTGACGCGCGCCCTTCACCGCGTCGCCGAGACGACGATGCAGTCTCGCCTCGCGACTGTGGGCCCCAGCCCAGCTCGCCGGGGCCGGCGACGTCGTTCCGGGAACCACCTCGTTCTGCTCGGCGAATTCCTTGCGCGAGCGGACCGCGAGTGCGACGCCGAAGCCGACCACGGCCACCACGCTCAGGGCGAGCAGCCCGCTGATGAGCACGACCATCCCTAACCACTCCCGCCTGCGTTGACCGCAACGATGATCGCGATGATGACCAGCAGCGCGAGCGCGACGGCGAAGGCGATCTTCACCTTGCTGTACGGGCGTGCCCCGTGGACTTCGCCCGTCACTCCGTTGATGTACACCTGGAACGGACGCTCGTCGTAGATCACCGTCAGCAACCAGATGGGCAGAAGGATGTGCTTGTAGGTCATCTCGCGCCAATTGATGTCCATCTTCGAGATCCGTTGCTGGTCGCCGCCGATGTCGCGCCGAACCGTGTTGCGGATCTCGTTCTCCATGATCGTGGTCGCCTCGCCGAGACACTCCTCCACGTCGTGGTCATAGGTGCGTGCGAGATGCCCGGCGGCGTACTCGGCGGAGTACGGCTTGGCCTGCTCGGTCGGCCACGGCTCGAGCTTGTCGATGCGTTTCCGCTCGAACCCGTCGTTTGCCAGGATCGGGATGTCGTCGAAGTTGTTCGCGACATGACCGCGTACGTGGGTCCACGTCGTGTAGGTCTCGGTCCGGCGGTTGTCACCCGAGCCGACGGTGCGTGTCCGGGTGATGCCTCGCTGGCCCGAGTACCTGGTGTCGGTGTCGGCGTCGTAGGTGAAGTACGCCATGTACACGCTCTGGAACGAACCCGTGCGGTTGTAGGTCTTGAATTCAGATGGGGCGAACCATCGGCCGTTGATCCACTTCTCGATGAGGTCCTCCGCCGACTTGTGATCGACGCGGAAGGGCAAGACCGCGTCGACGGGAAGCCGCTCGGGCGCTGCATGGACGTCGTCACGCTGGATCGGTGTCGCACAGTACGGGCACTTGTCGGCGGTGAGGCTTCCGGTGAACGTCGTGTGCCCACCACAGTTCTGGCAGACCACCTCCTTCTCACCCTCGAGGAAGTTCGCCGTATGCGTCACCTTGCCGGCGCGCACGAGGTGCAACGCTTCGCGCAGGTCGCGCTCGCGTACCTCGCCGTCAACCTCGACCAACTCGTGCGTGTTGCCGCAGTGCTGACACTTGAGCAGTTGTGTCGGAATGTCGAAGTGGAGCTCGCCGCCGCACGCCTCACAGGGATACGTCCGCGACTGTTCGGTTGCGTGCTTGAGGTGCAGGACGTCGTCGCTGGCCGTCGACGTCGTGGTGGTGTCCGGGTCGAACGGCTTCGGAGCGTCTGTCGGTCCCGACTCCGGTGGCGGTGGGATCGGCGGCGGCGCGGCGCTTGCGAAGTTCGGCGACGGTGGCGGACCGGGGGGTGACCCCGGTGGGGGCGGAGGACCCGACGGCCCGCGAGGCGGTGGCGGCGGGCCCGGAGGACCCGACCCTGGCAGTGGTGGCGGCGGGGAGTCGCTCACGATGTCAGCTCTGAGGAGTATCAGGCACCGGCGGCGGCGTGGGGCTCGTGGGCGGCATGGGCGGCGGCGCGGCGAACAGCGCCTGAAGCTCTGGCACGGTCTGCGCAGGCGCCCACCCGGCCATTCCCTGTGCCCAGACGAGCGTGGTGCCGACGACTTGGCCACCTTGGATGCCCTGCTGCATCTGCGTCATGTTGTACGGCCCGCCCGCCTGTCCGTTGTGGTCGACGTGGAATGCCTTTTGTCCCGGCAGTGGCGGCGGTGCCATGGCCGCCGGCGCCGCTGCCTGCTGCTGGGGTGCTGGTTGCTGGCCACCCATGCCACCCATCTGGTTCGCCATCTGGCCGGCCATCGCGACGCCCATGCCCATCTGCATCATGTCGCCCATCA
>JBGCFW010000121.1:0-4929 GCA_045107155.1 Ilumatobacter sp.
GCGCAGAGTCGCGTGCTCGAAGAGGCGTTCATGCGTGTGGGGGTTCCGTACAAGGTCGTTGGCGGCACCCGCTTCTACGACCGGCGCGAGGTCAAGGATGCAATGGCGTACCTGCGCACCACCGTGAACCCATCCGACGAGGTCTCGCTCAAGCGGATCCTCAACACACCGAAGCGGGGTATCGGTGACGCGAGCGTCGACAAGCTCGACGCGTTCGCCCGCGAGGAGGGGCTCGCATTCGTGGACGCGCTGCGCCGTTGCGAGGAAGCCGGCGTGTCGGGCAAGGCCCTGCGCGGCATCGGTCAGTTCATCGAGTTGCTCGACGGTCTGACCCAGACCGCGGACGACGACACCTATGGCCCCGGCGACGTGCTCCAGCTCGCCCTCGAGGGCTCCGGTTACCTCGCCGAACTCGAAGCCGAAGACACCATCGAGGCGCACACCCGTCTCGAGAACCTCGGCGAACTCGTCGGGTCGGCTCGCGAGTTCACGGTGATCGCCGAATTCATGGAGCAGGTCGCCCTCGTCGCCGACACGGACCAACTCGACGACGACGATCAGGTCGTGCTGATGACGCTTCACTCGGCGAAGGGGCTCGAGTTCCCCGTCGTGTTCCTGGCCGGTGTGGAAGAGGGGGTGTTCCCACACATCCGAGCACTCACCGAGCCTGTCGAGATGGAGGAGGAACGCCGTCTCGCATACGTCGGCATCACGCGTGCGATGCAGAAGCTCTACATGAGTCACGCGTGGAGCCGTCAGCTCTTCGGGTCGACGCAGTACAACCCGCCGTCTCGCTTCTTCGACGAGATCCCTGCCGAGTTGATCGAGTCGAAGGGAAACGTGACCGGTCGCTCGTCGTACGGTCGACAGAGCTATCGATCGGGCTACCGAGACGAGCGCGGTGCGGCCCACCGCTCCGATCCGCCGCCCTACAAGCGAGCGGGACACGGCGACGAGACGGGCGGGATCGACATCAACGCCGATCTGCACGCCGTCGAAGCCGCCGAGGACGCGCACAAGAATCGAGTCGTCGACGCCGCGATGCGGGCCGGGCAGAAGGCGGAACAGGCGAACAGCCAGGAACTGGGCCTGTCGGTGGGTGACCGGGTCGAGCACCCCGCATTCGGCGCAGGCACGATCATCGCCGTCGATGGTGAAGGCGACAAGACCGAAGCGGTCATCAACTTCTCGGGCGGCGTTGGTCTGAAGCACCTCTCGCTGGCGTGGGCGCCGCTGAAGAAGATCTCATGAGCTCCCGGGACCAGGCCGAGGTGCTTCGCCGAGTGAACATCGGCCTGATCGTCGTGTGCTCGATCCTGCTGTTGGTGAGCGTGGCGCGTCAGCTCTGGTTGCCCGCTGCGATCTTCTTGTTCTTCATCACGTCCAACGCGATCCAGCTTCGCAGTCGACCGAAAGGTTCAACATGAGAGTCTTCGTCCACGGTGTCCCCGAGACCGCTGACGTGTACGGGCCGCTCCGGGCGGCCCTCGCGGGCCCATCGATGGCCGTGGGCCTTCCGGGGTTCGGGTGCGATCGCCCCGCCGGCTTCGATGCGTCGAAAGAGGCGTACGTCGACTGGCTCGGCCGCGAGATCATGCAGATCGCCGAACGCACCGGCGAAGCCGTCGACCTCGTCGGCCACGACTGGGGCGCCGCACTCACGATCAAGCTTGCGCTCGATGAACACGAAGCGCTTCGCTCGTGGGCGATCGACGTCGCTGGCATCATCCATCCGGACTACGTGTGGCACGACACTGCGCAGCTGTGGCAGACCCCGGAGCAGGGCGAAGCCGTGATCGCTGCGATGGTCGCTGCGGGCGCGGACCTCGCATCGAGCTATGAAGCCTTCGGTCTGGGCGCTTCGGATGCCGCGATGCTCGCGGGGTGGATCGACGCTGACATGGGCGCGTGCATCTTGTCGCTCTACCGCTCGGCGACGCCCAACATCTTCGCCGACTGGGGTCCGCTTGGGCCGACGGCGCCGCCCGGGCTGATCATCCACGCGGAGAACGACGCGTTCTCTGACGCCGCACTCGGTGCCGACGTCGCCCGCTCGACGGGGGCGTCGGTCGTGCAGCTCGACGGAGCTGGTCACTTCTGGCCGCTACAAGCCCCCGAAGCGGCCGCATCGCTCCTGCAGGATTTCTGGTCGAGCCTCGACTGACGGCAGCGACGCACCAGCCTCGAAGGCGGCCGCGGGGTTCGAGCCGTGGCAGACTGTGCGTCGTGAAGGCAGCGATTCTGGTCGAGAGCTTGACGGGCAACACCTGGAAGGCGGCGGAGAGCACTGCCGACCTGCTCCAGCAGGAGCGGTGGACCATCACCGGGCTCTCGAAGGTGAAGCAGCCGGACCACGCGGCCATCCAAGCAGCCGACCTCGTGCTGGTCGGTACGTGGGTCCATGGTGCCTTCGTCTTCGGGCAAGCGCCGTGGGCGGTCAACAACATCTCCAACCTCCCGGCGATGCGGGGCAAGAAGGCCGCAGCGTTCTGTACGTTCGCGCTCCACCCCGGCAAGGCGCTCGACTCGCTCACCATGGCCGTCGGCGACACGGGGGCTTATGTCATCGGCGGTCTCGCGATCAGCCGGAGCAAGCTGGAGCAGCACACCGAAGAGTTCGCTGCCCGACTGATCGACGCGGTCGAGCACGCCTGATCTGTGTCGATGGCGGCGCGGTCAGCCGTCGGTCGACTCGGAGAACGCTCGCAGATCGAGATAGAGCCTGCGCTCGTCCTCCACCACCGGACGCACCGGATCGGTCGGCGGTGACAACTCCGTCACGTCGAGTTCCTCGCCATCGCAATCGACGAAGGTCGCCGTTCCGCGAACCTGGCTCACCGGACAGTCGGGTCGCCCTGGTGGGAAGGCGTAGTAGAGCCGCCATCCGCTCGCCGGATCGTCACCCTCGTGGTCGAGCACGAGCGAGCGTTGACCCGTGATCGTCGACAACTCGGCGAACAGCAGCGGGCCGTCCTCGGCCACGTCGTTCGCACGGTTCGCCACTGCGCCGAGCTCGAGGCGCGGCGGGGCGAGGTTCTCGGTGGGCTCCGAGCTGCCGCTCGAGATGAAGGCGGCGATGCCCCACGTGACGAGCCCCAGTGCCACGAAGAAGGCAATTCCGCCAACGATCGGCGCCAGAGCACGAGCAACGGGGGAACGCAGTTCAGGCATCCGAGGGAGTCGAGCCACCCGTCCATTGTGGCGACCGCCGCGGCCGATGCCTCGCCGCGTCCGGCGGTTGGGTGAACCGGCTGCGGTTTGAATACAGTCGAAGGTTCGTGGAACGCCCGTACCGCATCGTCGTCGCCAAGCCCGGACTCGATGGGCACGACCGCGGCGCGAAGACCATTACACGTGCCCTGCGCGACCACGGCTTCGAGGTCATCTACACCGGTCTCCACCAGACCCCGGAACAGATCGCCGAGACCGTCTTGCAAGAAGACGCAGACGGCGTCGGGCTGTCGCTGCTGTCGGGAGCGCACCTCACGCTCTTCCCGCGGGTCATGGAAGAGCTCCGCAACCGCGACCTCGACGACGTGATGATCTTCGGTGGGGGTGTCATCCCCGATGGTGACGTCGCCGTGCTGAAAGAGCAGGGCGTCGCCGAGATCTTTGGCCCGGGCTCGTCGCTGAAAGCGATCGGCGAGTGGCTCGAGACAGCGCTCGACGAGCGAGAGAACGCCTGACCCCACAGCACCGTGAGTCCCGCTCGCAGTGCCCATCAATTCATCAACCCAACACAGGAAGCAGTGATCTGACGTGGATCTCTTCGAGTACCAGGGCAAGCAGTACTTCGCCCGCTACGACATCCCGGTGAGCCCCGGCGGCCCGGCCGACACGGTGGATGACGCCGTGCGTGAGGCCAACAACGCGGGCTATCCCGTCGTGGTGAAGGCCCAGGTGCAGGTCGGTGGCCGCGGCAAGGCCGGTGGCATCCAGCTTGCCGATGACGAGGCAGCCGTCCGCGAGCACGCCGGCAACATCCTCGGCATGGACATCAAGGGGCACATCGTGCGTCGCGTGTGGGTCGAGAGAGCATCGGACATCGACGAGGAGTACTACGTCAGCTTCACGCTCGACCGTGCCGAGAAGAAGCACCTGATGATGCTGTCTCGCGAAGGCGGCGTCGAGATCGAAGTGGTCGCCGAGGAGAACCCCGATGCGATCATCAAGCTGCACATCGATCCGGTCGATGGCCTCTCGGCCGAGACGGCCCGCCAGGCGTGCATCGACGCGAAGCTGCCCGAGCGAGCGATCGACGGCGCCACCGACATCATCGTCAAGCTGTACCGCTGCTACACCGAGGGCGACTGCGACCTCGCCGAGATCAACCCGCTGATCCTCAAGCCGACCGGCGAGGTGCACGCACTCGACGCCAAGGTCACCCTCGACGACAACGCCGAGTTCCGTCACCCCGAATGGGAAGACTTCAAGGGTCTCACCGTCATGGACGACCGTGAGAAGATGGCGGCCGAGAAGGACCTGCAGTACATCGGCCTCGACGGCACCGTGGGCATCATCGCCAACGGCGCCGGCCTCGCCATGTCGACGCTCGACGTCGTCAACCAGGTCGGCGGCTCCGCTGCGAACTTCCTCGACATCGGCGGCGGCGCCAACGCCGACGTGATGGCTGGAGCACTCGAAGTGATCAACTCCGACGAGAACGTGAAGTCGATCTTCATCAACATCTTCGGCGGGATCACCCGCGGCGAAGAAGTCGCCAAGGGCATCGTCGAGGCCATGGGCCGGGTCGACCTGAAGGCGCCGATCGTGATCCGCCTCGACGGCACGAACGCAGAAGAAGGGCGTCAGATCCTGCTCGACGCCGGTATCCCGCAAGACAAGCTCCGCTCGGAGCCGACCATGCTCGACGCTGCACGTGCAGCCGTTGAGCTCGCAAGCTGAGGATTTGAATCATGGCAATTTTTG
>JBGCFW010000122.1:0-2570 GCA_045107155.1 Ilumatobacter sp.
GGCCGTGCGAGCGAGTGTCGAACCAGTGCCACTCATCGGCGCGAGTGGGGCGATGGAACCAGAGCGAGTGATCGAGACTGGCGCCGAGGAAGCGCTCCCGGTCGGATGGATCGTTCGAATACTCGGGGTGCGTGGCGCGCCCAGCACGATGCGGCGCAGCATCTGACATGAACGTCAGTCCGCAGGGGTGCATCAAGGGATCATCGCCGAGGTCGGCGAGCAGTCGAATCCAGTAGCCGATGTTGCCGTCGGGAAGGTCCACCGCACGGCGGTCGAGGAGATTGCCCCACGATTGATCGACCAGGCTCGGATCCGTGGGGTCTGGGATTCCATCGGGCAGCGTGGCGAGCGTGACGTCGGCCTCTTGCTCCTCGGGAACTTGGAACGACACCGATGCGTTCAAGATCGCGCCACCCGACTGGCGGGCGACGACTTGGCGAGTGGTGAAGGATCGTCCGTCGCGGAGTCGTTCCACCTCGAACCGGATCGGCTCGCTAGGCGAACCAGGGCGGATGAAGTACGAATGAAACGAGTGGGCAACCCGTTCGGGCTCCACCGTGTGGATCGCCGCGCGCATCGCCTGAGCAACGACCTGGCCGCCGAAGAGCCGTTTGCCCCATGGGTAGAAGGCAACACGTCCGACGTACGTGTCGGGACCGTGGGGTTCGAGATCGAACAGCTCGCTGAACTCGAGGTCACCGATTCGGGGTGCGCGCGCTCCGTGTTCCATCCACCCATTGTGACCGCAGCGCAGACGCTGTGGAGTAATCGCTGCGCGGTACTGCGAGTTCTGGCCGATTCACGGGGTGGACGCATTGGTGCTCATGCGGCTCACCGGCCGCGTGCAGGTGACCACTGATTTGCATGCCACTGTGACAGCATCCGCCCCGGCAGCCCCCCGACCTTCTACGTTGCTCGTACTGCACGTTCGCAGATCACACGGGAGAATTCAGTGGGCACATCATCATCCGCGGGCCGTCAGGCTCGTATCGAAGGCCGCTCCGGCGGCCGAATCAGACGAGGAACGATCCTCGCAGCGACGGGCATCATCGCCGTGGGCGCCTCTGTGGCGACGGCCTCGCCGGCCGCGGCCGGTACCGCTCCGACGGTCTTTTCAACCGAGGTCACGTCACTCGCGACCGGCTTTCTCGAAGACGGGCTCATCACGCTCGACGAAGCACTCGAGAACGCTGACAGCAACCCGGGCCCTGACACGATCACGTTCGTCGACGCGCTCTTCGCCGACGACGCGTTGGTCGGTGAGCCCGAGATCATCACGCTCGAGACGGAGTTCGTCGACGGCGACATCACGATCGAAGGCCCGGGCGAAGACAAGCTCGTCGTCGCCGTCGCCGTCGCCTTCGACGAGCCCGAGTTCGCCGGCTCATCGAGCGGACGGCTCGAGTTCCACGGCGACGGTGACGTCACGATCAAGGACCTCACCATCGACGGCGGCCTCCTGGTCGTCGGCGACGGCGACGAGGTACCGCTGGCCCCAGTCGAGTCAACACCGATGGACACGCTGCTCGAGCGGGTGACCATCGACGTCGGCTACTCCTCCGGCGTCTCGTTCTTCTTCACCGAGGGTGATGTGACGATCATCGATTCAACGTTCAGCGGCGACTTCAACTTGACCACGCTCAGTTCTTTCGACCGCAACGCAACGTCGGTGGGCGCAACCAACGTGGACGACGTGGATGTGTCCGGTTCAACATTCGCGGGCGTGGGTCTCGACGTTGATGGTGCCGACTCGCTGACCGTCACCAACTCCACGATCTCGGAATCCATCGCCGGTGCCGTGACCTTCGACGACGTGAACGGCGATGTGACCATCAGCGACTCGACCATCTTCGACAACTCCAACGATGACTTCGACGGCCCCATCATCGGCAACCCGGTTCCCGTGTTGACATGCGCCGCCCTCTGCGCCTCGGCTGACCCCGGGGACACACCGAGCGAAACTGGGCACACGCTGCTGATCGAGAACTCGACGATCACCGAGAACGATCAGAGCCCCGAGGCTCCGCTGATCCACCACTCGGTGGTGGACCCGTACGAGATCACGGCGTCATTGGATGACGAGAGCCTGGCGACCATCGAGCTCTCGGGCACGACCATCGCAGGGAACAACTCTGCACCGGTCATCTGTTTCGATCCGTGCGACCTGGCTGTCGACACGTTCTCGTCCCGTTCCTCCATCGTGTACGCCGACGTGCTCCAGGGCGATCTCCTGATCCTCACCGACAACGGCTCCAGCGAACCGTTCGGCGTGTCCATGGGGCCAGACCTGGTGCGTGACGAACCATCGCTCGCCGAGAGCCCGTTCGCTTCCAACATCGTCAGCGTGGTGCTGCCAGACGACTCCGAGTTCGACGACGAGGCCAAGTCCTTCGGCGAGGCCGGTGTCATCAACGGGGTCTTCGTGGGGAACGCCGTGTTCACGGATGACCCGCAGCTCGGCGACCTGGCCGACAACGGTGGCGACACGCGCACGATGCTTCCGGCTCCCTCGTCACTCGCGGTCGACCTGGGTTCCTTTGGCCCCGATCTCGATGGCGACGATGTGCTCA
>JBGCFW010000123.1:0-12782 GCA_045107155.1 Ilumatobacter sp.
ATCGGTCCGACGGAATGTATGCGACGCCGGCCTGACGACGAGAGCGCGGGTCACCCGCCACCACGGCGCTCCCGATCACCGACACCTCTCCGCCATCGGGAACCCGACGCCCCGCAAGCACCGCTTCGAGGTCTCCCTGGCCGTTGCCGTCGATGCCGGCGATCCCGACGACCTCACCAGCTGCCACATCGATCGTGACCCCGTCGAGCATCCCCGACGACAGCTGGATGACGCGTAGCGCGGGTCTCCCGCGCTTGGCCGTGCTCGATCGATCGCGGTCGACGAAGCTCCCGCGGGCGTCTTCGCCAATCATTGCGGTGGCCAGGCCAGATCGGTCGTGTTCGACAACCGGCCGGTCAGCGAGCACCGGTCGACCGTCTCGCAGGACCGTGACGCGATCGCATCCTGCGATCACCTCGCCGAGCCGATGCGTGATGATCGCCACGGCACGTCCATCCGCGGCCAGCCCGCGACACACCTCGAGGAGCTGATCGGCTTCGGCGTCGGTGAGCACCGCAGTCGGCTCGTCGAGCACGAGCACATCGGCATCGGCATCGAGCGCCCGGATGAGTTCGAGCCGCTGCTGTTCGCCCACCGACAGCTGCCCTGTCGGGACGCCATCGCGGACGGGCAACCCGAACCGCTCGACCAACGCAGCGAGCCGATCGCCCGCCTGGTTGCGACGCGGGCGAAGGGGCCCTGTCGGCCGTGCGAGTACGAGGTTCTCGGTGGCGGTGAGGGTCGGGACGAGCGTGAAGTGCTGCTGCACGAGCGCGATCCCGGCGTCGCGGGCGACTCCGGGCGCAAACCGTTCGACCGGCTCGCCACGCACGCTGACGGAACCAGCGTCGGGACGCTCGAGCCCGGCGAGGATCCTCATCAGCGTGGTCTTGCCGGCACCGTTCGCGCCGAGAACGGCGTGGACCTCCCCTGTTCGCAGGGTCAGGTCCACGCCATCCAGCGCGATGGTCGATCCGAATCGCCGCGTGATGCCGGTCATCTGAACTGCGACGACGTCCGGCTCCGGGCCGGTGCCGTCACGGTCGAGCATCACCCTGCCTGCGGGACGTACGGCACCTCGAAGCTGCCGTCCTTGATCTCGTCCAGTCGGCTCTCGAAGAGCTCCATGGCTTCGGCGGAGATGCTGTCGGCGTCGGCCGGGTCGATCACGACGTCGAGACCTCCGTCGGCGAGCGAGACGCCGTAGTACTGCGCCTCGTTGGAACCGGCGGCGACGTCAGCAACGGCTTGGCCGAAGACGAGGTCGAGGTTCCATTCGAACGAGGACAGCACCGAGTCACCGACCTCGGACATGTCGCCGACGTAGCCGCTCGATACCCCGCCCTGGTCGTTGGCTGCCTCGAGCTGTCCGAACGTCGGCGCCTGGCCACAACCGACGAACATCGTCGCTTCGTCGTCGGACTGCCCGAGCGCCGCTTCCTTGGCGAGCTGCACGTCGTACCAGTCACCGACGGCGACGAAGCTGCCGGAGGTGTTGGGGCGAATCTCCTGCGCTCCTGCCAGGAACGCCTCATACATCGAGTAGCAGGCGGGAATCTCGAAGCCGGCGGCACCGGCAACGGATCCGCCCTCAGTGGCGCCAGCGGCCAGGATGCCCTGGAGGTAGGAGGCTTGGTAGAACGGCTGCTCGTAATCACCCTGGTTGGCGTTGACGTCGCCGAAGCCTCCGGCGTACAGGAAGATCGTGTCGGGGAAGTCGGCGGCGACCTTCTTGACGTCTTCGCCGTAGTCGAACGAGTGGGCCACGATCGGGTTGAAGCCGTCCTCGGCCAACGCGCGCATTGCTCGCTCGGCCTCGGCTCCCGGAATGATGTTCTCGTTGAGCGAGATCGCGCTCACGGCACCCGACGCCTCGAGGGCATTCGCGCCGTCATACGCGGCCTCGCCCCACGATCCGTCGAACCAGTCCGCGGCGTACACGATCGCCAGCCTCGGTGCGTCGGCGTCGGCCGGTGCTTCCGAGTCGGTGGCCGGCGCTGCTGCCTCGTCATCTGACTCGTCTGCGGCTGCGGTCTCGGCAGGCTCGGCCGCCTCGTCACTGCCTCCGCACGCAGCGAAGAGAAGTGTGGAGGTCGCAATCACCGTGGTGACGCGCCGAGGCAAGGGAGTCGTTGTGCGCATATCTCCCGCACTCAACCCCGCGGACGTTTCAGCGGCATTTCGGCGGTGTCACCGTTGATGACAGCATTCGTGAACCGAGCCAGGGATGTCGCCGTCACGCCTCGTCCCCGAAGCTGATGCCGAGGTCGCGGGCCGCCATAATCGTGTCGCAGTCCAATGGCACGACACGCATCTTGCTGATCGCTGACATGACGGCACGTCGTTCACGACCGGCGGCTGGAGCGCCACCATCACGCCGCGATGGCCTTCTTCGAGGCCCCGGACGGCGGCGGTGCCGAAGCGCACACCGAGCAATCGATCGAGCGAGGCGGGCGTTCCGCCTCGCAGGAGATGGCCGAGCACCATGCTCCGCACGTCCTTGCCGGTTCGCTCTTCGAGTTCTGCGGCGACGTGAGCGGCGCCCCCGCCAAGCCGCTCGGCCTGGCCAACCGACGTGCCGATGATCGACCGCTGGCTTCCTTGGGGTAGCGCACCCTCGGCCACGACCACGATCGCGAATCGGGCGCCCCGCTCTTCGCGACGCGCGATCGCTTCGGCGACGATTCCAATGTCGTACGGGATCTCGGGGATGAGGATCTCGTGGGCACCCGCGGCGAAACCCGAGCCTCACCCACCCCGACAGTTCACCCGATGTTGGGGAACACGATCGGTCGAACACGTGTTGTATGTCTTCGATGTCCGATCGATTTGACCACGAGCGCCTCATGGAACGCTTCAGCGGCGTCCGCGCGCGCACCGAGCGTCTCGCCGCACCACTCTCCGCCGAGGACCAGATGGTGCAGTCGATGGACGACACGAGCCCGACGAAATGGCACCGCGCCCACACATCGTGGTTCTTCGCGGAGTTCGTCCTCGGGGCTGACGGCACCAGCGAACGAGTGTGGGATCGGCCCGAGTACCGCTTCTTGTACAACAGCTATTACGACGCCGTCGGCGCGCGACACCCGCGCCCCAGCCGCGGCCTCGTCACGCGCCCGTCGATGGCGGAGGTCTCCGACTATCGCCGACACGTCGACAAGGAGATGAACGAACTGCTCGCGTCAGGCGAGCTCACCGACGAACAGGCGGTCGTGGTCGAACTCGGTACCCATCACGAAGAACAACACCAGGAACTGCTGTTGATCGACATCAAGAACGTGTTGTCGATGAATCCGGCCGTCGGGCCGGCGTACGCCGATCGAGTCGTACCCCCGGCCGTCGACCCCGGCCCGGTCGGCTGGGTCGAGATCGCAGGTGGCGTTGTCGACATCGGTCTGGCTGAGGCCGGATCGGCCAAGGCAGCCTGCTTCTCGTTCGACAACGAAGGGCCAGCTCACGAGGTCCGGCTCTACGACTTCGCGCTCGCCGACCGTGTGGTGACGGCGGGGGAGTGGATCGAGTTCATCGCCGACGGCGGCTACACGCGTCCAGCGCTGTGGAAGTCCGACGGTTGGTATCGATCGCAGTCCGAGGGGTGGACCTCACCGCTCTACTGGCGCCCGAATCCGGATGCTCCCGACCAGTGGTGGATCCACACGTTGACCGGGATGCGCGACGTCGACCCGCACGAACCGGTCTGCCATGTGTCGCACTACGAAGCCGATGCGTTCGCCACCTGGGCGGGCGCTCGACTGCCGACCGAGTTCGAGTGGGAGCACGCTTCCCGTTCGGTCCCGTGTGCCGACGATGCCGGATTCCTCGATGAGCGGGCCAACGACTGCACCTTCCACCCGTCGGCGGCCGGGCCCTCCGACGGCAACCTCCGCCAGATGTTCGGCGAGGTCTGGGAGTGGACGTCGTCGGCGTATCAGCCGTATCCGAGCTTCCGGCCCGTCGACGGCGCCATCGGCGAATACAACGGCAAGTTCATGTCCGGCCAGCAGGTCCTCCGCGGCGGCGGTGCGCTCACGCCTCCCGGCCACGCCCGACCCACCTATCGCAACTTCTTCCACCCTCATACTCGATGGCATCTCGGCGGACTCCGCCTCGCCCGCGACTGAATCATTCGAACGGAGAACCTCTCATGACGACACGCCCAGGCCTGGACCAGACCGCACGCGACCTTCGCGACGCGTTGTCCCGCCAACCACGCACCATCCCGCCGAGGTGGCTCTACGACGATCGCGGCAGCGACCTGTTCTCCCAGATCACGACGTTGCCGGAGTACTACCAGACCGAGACCGAACGCCAGATCCTCGCTGATCACTCGGCGTCGATCGCCGAGATCACCGAGGCGACGACGGTGATCGAACTCGGGTCCGGGACGAGCGACAAGACTCGGACGCTGCTGGACGCGTTCACCGCGCACGGGGTGATCGAGCGCTTCGTGCCGCTCGACGTGAGCGAACAGACGCTCCTCGATGCTGCCGACATGCTCGCCGAACGACATCCGGGGATCGAGATCGAGCCCGTTGTCGGCGACTTCACCCGTCACCTCCACCGGCTCGCAGATGTGCCGTCGAGTGGTCCGCGCCTCGTGATGTTCCTCGGTGGCACGCTGGGGAACTTCTACGTCGAAGAACGTCGCGCCTTTCTCGGTGCACTCGCCGACGTGCTGTCGCCGGGCGACTCGATCCTGATCGGGCTCGACCAGATCAAGCCGATCGATCGCTTGATCGCGGCCTACGACGACGATCAGGGCATCACCGAGGCGTTCATCCGGAACGCGCTCGTCAACATCAACCGAACCTATGGCGGCAACCTCGACGTCGGCAGTTTCGGATATGTGCCGTTCTGGGACGGACGCCAACACCGCATCGACATGCGGTTGCGGGCCGAGGAGCCGATGTGGGCCCGCATCGAGGGCCTCGATCTCGATCTCGAACTCGCTGCTGGCGAGGAACTCCGTATCGAGATCTCGTCGAAGTTCCGTCCCGCCGAGCTCGCCGCCGAGCTCGCCGAGGCTGGGTTCGGCGCCGGCGAGCAGATCTTCAGTGACGAACGCGATGACTTCGCACTCGTCCTCGCGCGCCGGGGCTGACGGGTGGCGCCCGGTCAGGCTTTGACGAGTCCTCGTCCGTGCGCCAGCATCGAGGGCGCGGCTCCCTCCCCCTGAACTCCACCATCCGCCGAGGGAGCCGATCGAGGAGGCGCCGCCATGTCCACGATCCCGACCCCCGAGGTCCAGCAAGCCGCCACACCGGGCGAAGTGCTCGCCCGGCTGAGCGCCGGCAACGAGCGTTTCGCGGCCGGCGAAACCACCGAGCGCGATCTCCTCGCTGAGGCCTCGGCGACCGCGGCAGGGCAGTTCCCGCTCGCCGCGGTGCTGAGCTGCATCGACAGCCGCGTCCCGGTCGAGGCTGTGCTCGATGTGGGCATCGGGGAGGTCTTCGTCGCCCGCTCGGCCGGCAACGTCGTCGATGGCGACGTCCTCGGCGGCTTCGAGTTCGCCACGGCACTTGCGGGCGCCAAGCTCATCGCCGTGATCGGACACTCGGCGTGTGGTGCCGTGAAGGGCGCATGCGACGGTGCGGAGCTCGGCAATCTCACGCAATTGCTCGCGAAGATCACCCCCGCGGTCGAGTCCGAGTCCGATGGAGTTTCGCCGGGGAGCGGCGACGATGACTTCGTCCAGCGAGTGGTCGAGGCCAACGTGCGCAATGCCGTCTCGGCGTTCACCGATCGAAGTGAGGTCTTGGCCGAGCGGGTGGCGTCGGGCGACCTCGCGGTCGTCGGTGGGGTCTACGACCTCGCGACGGGCCGCATCAGCTGGCTCGACGCTGCCTGATGATTGGGCGGCCGCCGCTGCGATGCCTCAGCGCTGATCGGTGCTCGGGGCGCTCGTGGTCACGTCGACGCCGAGGAGGCTGGTCGGCACGGGTCGGTCGGACCCTGACGAGGTGAGGAGCTCGATCGCGGTGATCCCGATCCGGTCGTCGCCCGTCGCGGCACGAAATCGGACGATCGCGTCGTCGGTGGTGAGAGAACGGCCGTCTGGGTCAGGGTCGATTCCGAGCGCTGCAGCCCATCTCGCGCAGGCTGCTGAAGGATCCTCGACCGAGACGGTGATCCCACCGATTCCCGACGCCACGGTGCTCGGATCGTCGCGCCATGTGTGACCGGCCCACGGCCACTCGCTCGGTTCGTCGCACGCGTCGATCGAAACGATCGCGCCGCCCAGGTCCTTGGGATGTACGTGGAGACCGCGGACACCGTCGCCACGTGCGTCGAACACGATGCGTACCCCGGAATCGGAGAGTCGTTCCTCGACCGGGCCGAGTCGATCGACCTGGAAGATCGCCATGTAGCCACCGTTGCCTCGCCGGTCGAGCAGCCGGCCAGCGGTCGTGCCCTCGGTGACCGGCGAGACGACCTCCAGGAACTGATCACCGAGTGTGAACAGCGCATTGTGGAGGCCGAACTCGCCGACACCGGGATCGCGGAAACACACGGGCGCGTCGATGGCTTCTCGGATCTCGTCCTCGGCCGCTCGGAGATCACGAACGACGAGGGCCACTTGGCGAAGGCGCAGCATCCGGCGATTGTCGCACGTGGCGGACCGAGGGATCAGCCGTCGATCGTGTCCGCGTCGGTCACCTCCACAGCGGGTTCGACCACGATGTCATCGGGGAGAAGGTCGGCGCAGCCCTCGTGGGCGGCGTCGAACTCGGCGTCGAACTCGGGCCCGAACTCTGGCTCGAACTCGGCGTCGAACTCCGCCATGTCGAAACTGCTGTCGTCGAACTCGATGACGTCGCCGTCGACGGCGACGGTGATCGCGCCGTTGGTCTTCGTCAAGGTGATTTCGCCGTCGCCGTCGCCGAAGTCGTAGAACGACACGTCGTTGTTCGCGTACAGCGCAACGCTGTCGGGGATCTCCATGGCAGCGATCTCGCCCATCTCGGTGGTCTCGCCGACGGCGAAGAGGTCAGGGAGCGCAGCGCTCAAGCAATCGTCGTAGGCGGCGAACATCTCGTCGATCTTCGATTCGCCGAGGACGACCACGGACGTGTCGTCGATCGGCTCGGGTGCTGGGGTGTCCGTTCGGTCGGGCTGCGGCTCGTCACCGGCGGCCGATGCCAGGTTCGAGCCGAGCGTGACGCCGGCGACGGCCAAACCGACGACAGCGGCGGCAGCGGCGATCGCCGGCGCTGCGGCTCGTGCGGAGGTCGGGCGAGCAGCGATGTCGGACGCGTCGGAGTCGGGGGTGGGGGAGTGGGGAAGTGTGTTCATGTGGGTCCTTGTCTCTCGGGGTGTCGGGTTGACGAGAACCATTCGAGTCCTCGCCCCTGAGGCCTCCCTGAGAGCAGCTGAGAGCGACGCGGTTCGCCGCGATCCGCACGTGCGTCAGGCGAAGGTGACGACGAAGCGTGCGCCACCGAGCGGCGAGTCGGTCACCATCACCGTCGCGCCGCTGCGCTCGGCGATGCTCGTGACCACTGCGAGGCCGAGGCCTGCGCCGCCGCTGTCGCGGGTGCGCGCATCGTCGAGGCGGGCGAAGCGATCGAAGATCCGTTCGCGCTCGTCCGGCGGCACGCCCGGGCCGTCGTCGTCGACGGTCAAGACGACGTGGCCGTCATCGCGAAGCGACACCATCACGCGTTCAGCAGCGTGACGGGTCGCATTGTCGAGGAGGTGACCCACCATGCGCGACAGCTCGTCGTGGCGTCCGCGCACGCGTCCGGCGGAGACACCGCTCGCGTCGACCGTGAGTCGTCGAGTTCGTCGGGCCTCGGACATCACGATGTCGTCCAGGTCGATCTGGGTCTCGGTGGTCGGTGCTCCCTCGTCGCGCCGAGCGAGCGCGAGCAGGTCATCGATGATCGCCGACAACCTCTGTGTCTCGGTCGCGACGGTGGTCGCGAGCTCTCCGGCGTCGGCGGTGCCCGGATACTGCAGTGACACCTCCGCCTCGTTGCGCATGACCGCGACGGGCGTACGGAGTTCGTGCGAGGCATCGGACACGAACCTGCGTCTGACCGTCGCGTCGTCCTCGAGGCGGTCGAGCATCTCGTTCACCGTGACGGCGAGGGCACCGATCTCGTCGTCCGCACCGGGAACCGGAACGCGCGCGTCGAGCGAACCGCCCGAGATCGTCGCGGCCTGCTCGGTGATCGAACGAACGGGCCGCAGCGCCCGGCTCGTCACCAGCCACGCGAGTGCGGCAATGATCACGGTGAGCAACGGAACCGCGAGCCAGAGGCCGATGCGGACCCGGTCGACGCTGCGATCGACCGTCGACGCGTCGGCGGCGACCAACAAGGTCAGGTCGTCGACGTCTCGCAGCCCGAGCAGCAGACGTCCACCGGTGTCGACGTCGACGACGGAGCCCGCCGGATTCTCGAAGATCCCGAGATCGTCGAACAACAAATCGTCGAGTTCGAGCTGTGTGAGAATGGGGAGACCGGCCGAGGCGACGTCGCCGAACACGAGGTCGAAACTGCCATTGGCCTCGACGACCGCGAACGACAACGAATCGAGATCGATCGCGAACGAGCCGCCCGAGGTCTCGACGAGGTCATCGAACACACCGACGCTGCGCAACAACTCGACGCCGTCAGCGACATCATCCTCGATGGCCGAAGCGAGAAGTGTGCCGTCGGCATCGACCTCGTCGACGACGAGATCACCACCGACATCACCGACTTCGATCTCGACCGGATCGCCGTCTGGGAACGCTTCGATCGGGATCGCATCGATGGGGAACGCCGGCACGTCGACGGCGAACAGCACACCGTCCTCCAGCTCGAGTGGCTGGCCGTTCGTGTCCACGACGAACTCGCCTGCCTCGAGCGTGAAGATCTGCGTGAAGGCGAAGGCCTGCTCGGCCTCCGAGGTGAGCAGGTCGTCCTCGAGGACGTCGGCGACCGCATCGGGTGCAACCGCGGCGACCGCGCCGAAGGCGAGCGCTGAGAGCGCGGCGACGACGACGGTCACCCGCCCACGAACCGACCCGAACACCGAACCGGTACGTTCGGCTCCTGGGCTCATCGAGCGAACGCGAGTTGATAGCCGGCACCGCGCACCGTCCGGACGACATCGCGGTGGATCTTCTTGCGCAGATACCCGACGTACACCTCGACGATGTTCGGATCACCGTCGAAGTCGATCCCCCAGACTGAGTCGAGCAACGATGCTTTCGACACGACGTCAGGGGAGCGGCGGGCGAGGAACTCGAGTACGGCGAACTCCCGCGGCGTGAGCTCGACGGCCTCGTCACCCCACAGCACCCGGAGTTGTCCGGGGTTCAACGTGTACCGCCCGACGGTGACGGTGTTGTCAGAACTCGTGGAGCCGAGTCCGCGACGGAGCATCGCTCGGATGCGCGCGACGAGCACCACGTAGGAGAACGGCTTGCGGAGATAGTCGTCGGCGCCGGTGTCGAGGCCTTCGGCTTCGTCGTAGTCGCCGTCCTTCGCCGTGAGCATCAGAATCGGTGTCTTGATGCCTTCGTCACGGAGCACCCGGCAGACCTCGTAGCCGTTCCTGCCGGGCAGCATGATGTCGAGCACGATCGCGGCATAGTCGACCTCGCGCGCATGCCACAAGGCGTCCAGGCCATCGTGCACGACGTCGGTTTCGAATCCTTCTGCGGCGAGCCCACGGGCGATCGACGCAGCCAGGCGTTCTTCGTCGTCGACCACCAGGATGCGCATCGCGCCAGTGTGGTCCGCGGACCTGAACCGTTCCTGAGAGCGGCTCAGTCTCGGAAGTTCTGGAACTGGAGCGGGATGCCGATGTCCTCTTCGGCTTTGAGCATCGCCATGGTCTCCTGCAGCGCGTCGCGCTTCTTGCCGTTCACCCGGATCGAATCGCCCTGGAGCTGGCTCGTGACGCCCTTCGGGCCTTTCTCCTTGATCGTCCGGTTGATCAGCTTCGCCTTCTCCGAGGAGATGCCGACAGCGATGGTCATGACCTGCCGCACCGTGTTCTGTGTCGCTTCCTGGATGTCGCCGTAGTCGACACCACGCAGCGAGACCTTGCGCTTCACCAGCTTCTCCTCGACCACGGTCCGCAGCGCCGTGAGCCGGTCCTCGCTGGCGGTGTGCATGGTGATCACCAGGTCGTTCAACTCGATCGTCGAGTTGGTGTTCTTGAAGTCGTATCGCTGTGCGATCTCGCGCTGGGCCTGATCGACCGCGTTCTTGACCTCTTGCTCGTCGACTTCGGACACGACATCGAAACTCGCCATGTCGCCAACGGTAGCGGCCGGCGGCCAAACGCCTCGCCGTTCGTGCCCGCCGGGCGACATCCGCGTTTGTGCCTGTCGCCATGGCCGATATCGTGGAGTCGCTGCTCCTTCGGGAGTCGCACAATGGGTCGGTGTCCGAGCGGCCAAAGGAAGCAGATTGTAACTCTGCCGGCGTATGCCTTCGAAGGTTCAAATCCTTCTCGGCCCACACGAAGAGAGCCCGCCAGCAACGCTGGCGGGCTCTTTGGGTTTTCGGCGGCCGGGTGCGGCGTCAGTCGGCTGATCGTGACTCGGTGACCGACGTCAGCGTGCCGATGCTCAACGCGGTCGGGGCCGGCAGCACGACGAGCGTGCCGTCGAGGTCGAGCGTTGCTGCCCCGTCGGTGGAGGTGCCCATTCCGAAGGCCGGCCCGTCCTCGAGTCGGCAGTCGCTGGCCGCGCCGAACTCGCTCCACGTTCCATCGACTTCGTCGGCGCTGCCGAGGGCGAGCACGTCGACACCGCTCTCCGTGCGAACGAGCACGACCGCCGCATCGGTCTTGCCGACGACGAGACCGTCATCGACGCCGCCTTCGCTCGCTGCATCGGTGACGGAGATGGTCTCTTCGTCCTCGAGGACTCGCAGCGACAGCTCACCGACGTCGATGGGGCACACGGCCCGGTTGCCCTCGACGATCGAGCATCCACCCGCGAGGGCTGCCAGCGCAGCGACGCCGATGCTGCTCCGTGACACGACGGCGAGTGTGGAGGGGCCAGACATCGAGCCGAGTCTGCCCGCTGTGGGGCTGGGGTACCTCAACGGGCCCGACTCGGTGAGGGGTCGGTTTGCGTCAGCTGCGGAGAGGTCGGTGAGCTGACCCTGCCCGGAAGACCGTCGTCGGTGCCGATACGGTCGGGTCAATGGCTGCCCGTCTCGATGCGCTGATTCTGTGTGACTTCGCCCAGGTGCGAGACGGCCTGCTCTTCGTGCAGTCGGGCGGCCTCACTCGGCTGGTGGCGCAGACGTTTCCTGCAACGTTTCACACCTACGTGGCCGCGATGGTCAACGTGCCGTCGCACGAAGCCGCCGATGCGCATCGAATGGTGATGAAGGTGAAGGCTGCCGAGACGGCGAAGTTGGTCGCGACCGTCGACGTCGCGATGCACGAGCGGCCGCTCCCGCGAGGTCTGCAACCGGGGGAGAGCCGTCAGGTGCCACTCGTGATCCCGTTGCAGAAGGTCATCTTCCCCCGGCCGGGGCAGTACGACGTGCAGGTCGACATCGACGAACAGCTCGCCGGTGACCTCAACTTCCGCGTCGAACATCGACCGCCTCCCAGCCCGACCTGACGACCGGTCCGGCTGCTCGCTCGGCGCGGATCGTGGCCGCACCCGGCCCTGTGCAGGGTCGTGAACCAGCCCTGCGTCGACAGCGTCAGAGCATCAGCTGGAGAATCGCCATGTCGAGCCATCGCCCGAACTTGCGTGCGACCTGACGTTCGACACCGACCAACTCGAAGCCGAGTGCTCGGTGGAGCGCCCGCGACGCTTCGCTGCTCGCTTCGACGCGAGCGATGATCGAGTGGAACCCGCCGTCGCGGGCGTCGGCGATCAGGCGCTCCATCAGCGCCCGCCCGATCCCGAGCCCGCCGTGCGCTCGTGAGACGTAGACCGAGTTCTCCACGGTCGTGGAGTAAGCCGGACGTTCCTTGAACTTGGACAGGGAGGCGAAACCGACGACCTGCTCGTCGTCGCTTCCGTCGCCCAGGACGGCGACCACCGCCGCAAACGCGCCAGAGCGTTCGCTGATCCACGTGCGCTGTTCGTCGAGGCTGCGCGGCACGATGTCGGTCGTGGTCAAGAACCCCTGCACTTCGTGGTTGTAGATCGCCCGCATCGACTCGGCGTCGCCGGTGGTCGCTCGTCGGATCGTCACCGGCCCGGTCGAGGCGCCTGCAGTCATCGGGGCCGACGATACCGAGGGCTCGCAACTGTGGCCGAGACGGTTCCGACGGTGCGCGGGAGCTCGACTCACGCTGCGCCGCTGTCGGGCCGGCTCGGTGCCCATCCGAGTCGTCCGGACCCGGAGGAGATCGGGCTCAAACCGCGCGGTGGGAGTGCGTGGGCGGCCGATACACTCTCGGGCTGGCCGCAACGCTGGTGCGGTCCCGAAGGGTGCCCCGGGCTCGGGTCACCCAGCGGTGAATCACATAGCCAGCACTGCGGTTTCGAGACGGCGCTCCGGCGCTTGATCGTGTCGCCCTCTTAGCTCAGTCGGTAGAGCACAGCCATGGTAAGGCTGGTGTCGTGAGTTCGATTCTCACAGAGGGCTCGACCAGTGGTCGGGGTCACCCGGCGACGAGCCAAGTCCACAGCCACACGGCGGCGTAGCTCAGTTGGTCAGAGCATCCGGCTCATAATCGGAAGGTCGTCGGTTCAAGTCCGACCGCCGCTACCAGTTCAGTGAAGAAGCAACCACCTCAGGAGTAGAGGAAGACAATGAGCAAAGAGAAGTTCGAGCGGAATAAGCCGCACGTGAACATCGGGACCA
>JBGCFW010000124.1:0-8182 GCA_045107155.1 Ilumatobacter sp.
CGGGACATCGCCGCGCAGAAGTGGCCATCGATGGTCAACCGGTCGCGACCTTGGACGACGGTGACGTGGTTTGCTGTGTTCCGTCGCCGGCGACGGCAAACTTCGTGCGTTTCGGTGCGTACCGGTATCACCAGATCCTCAAGTCGAAGTTCGGTCTCGCCGACCGCTGACGGGGGTTTCGGCCGTCGGCTCCGCTGAACGGGCGGCCGGAAACAAACAGGTGTTCCCCAATGAGGCACCCCCGTGGTTGACTGTTCGGTGATGCTCTCCGAACTCCACATCGAGAACCTGGGCGTGATCGAACACCTCGACCTCGTGCTCGGGCCCGGCCTCACAGCACTCACGGGCGAAACGGGCGCCGGCAAGACCATGCTGGTCGAAGCAATCGAGCTTCTGGTGGGCGGACGCGCTGATGCGTCGATCGTTCGCCACGGCGCCGACGAAGCCCGCGTCGAGGGCAGATTCGTGGCACCCGACGGCGCCGAACACGTACTCGGCCGGGTGATCCCGTCGGGCGGTCGCTCACGAGCCTACGTCGATGGTCGACCGAGCACGGTCGCCAGCCTGTCGGAGATCGCCGGGAAGATGGTCGATCTGCACGGCCAGCACGCCCACCAGAGCCTGCTGTCGGTCTCCACACAGCGAGCCGCACTCGACCGCCACGGCGATGTCGACCTCTCGCCACTGCGCGAGGCCCGAGCTCGGCTCACAGAGATCGACGCGGCGCTCGCCGCCCTCGGCGGCGATGAACGACTGCGCGCCCGCGAGATCGATCTCCTCCGCTTCCAGGTCGACGAGCTCGACGCAGCAGGCATCACCGACCCCGATGAGGACCAACTGCTCGATGACGAGGAAACGGTGTTGGCCGACGCCGCTGCGCACCGCGAAGCAGGCCTGATCGTCGCCGAGTCACTCGGCGGGGAGGAGGGTGCCCGAGATGCGGTCAGCGCTGCGCTCGCAGCCATCGACGCTCGACGACCCTTCCAGGATGTCGCGACGCGACTCCACGAAGTCCTCGCGGAGCTCGATGACCTCGCGGCGATCACGCGAGATCTCACAGATGGCATCGACGAGTCGCCCAGGCGGCTGGACGATGTCCGCGAACGCCGTCAGCTGTTGGCGGATCTGCGCCGGAAGTACGGCGACGATTTGGAAGCCGTGATGGCGTACCACGCCGAGACGGAGGAGCGACTCCGTGAACTCGAGTCGTACGAGGAGCGCGCTGGTGCGCTCGATGGTGAACGCTCGAAGGCGCTCGAGATGGAACGCCTCGCGGCGAAAGCGGTCGGGGAGGCACGCCGTGAGGCGTCGACGCCACTCGCCGAAGCCGTCCAGGAGCGGCTCCGCGAGCTCGCGATGCCGCACGCCGCCGTGGCGGTCGAGGTGGGCGAGCATCCCGGCGACCACCCCGGTGACCGCGTGCGGTTCCTTCTGGCTGCCAACCCGGGCGCTCCACTCCTGCCGTTGAATCGCGTCGCGTCCGGTGGCGAGCTCGCCCGCTCCATGCTTGCCTTGCGGCTCGTGCTGGCGAATGCTGGGCGGGATCAATCCGCCGTCGAGACGCTCGTCTTCGCCGAAGTCGATGCAGGCATCGGGGGTGAAGCCGCGCAGGCCGTCGGTGATGCGCTGTCCGGTCTCGCCCGCCACCATCAGGTGCTGGTGGTCACGCACCTCGCCCAGGTTGCAGCGGCAGCCGATGCTCAGGTGCACGTGTCGAAGACCGTCCGCAACGGTGCGACGTTCGCTTCCGCCACCCTCTTGGAGGCGGATCGCCGGACCGAGGAGGTCGCGAGAATGCTGTCGGGTTCTGCCTCGGAGCAAGCAATCGCGCACGCACGCGAACTCCTCGCGTGAAATTCGATGTGCGAAGTCGCGCCGGGGACGACTCGCGAGAGGTACATTGCGGTTCCGTCGTGACATCGAGGCGCCACAAAGACGGAGGGTCGACATGACCAAGCACATTTTCGTGACCGGAGGTGTTGCCAGCTCGCTCGGCAAGGGCCTCACAGCGTCGTCGTTGGGTCGACTCCTGAAGTTGCGGGGCCTGCGGGTGACCCTGCAGAAGCTCGACCCGTACATCAACCTCGACCCGGGCACGATGAACCCGTTCGAGCACGGCGAGGTGTTCGTCACCGACGATGGCGGCGAAACCGATCTCGACCTCGGCCACTACGAGCGCTTCATCGACGAGAACTTGTCGCGCAACTCGAACGCGACGACGGGCTCGATCTACAAGTCGGTCATGGAGGCCGAGCGGCGCGGCGACTACCTCGGCAAGACCGTGCAGGTCATCCCGCACATCACCGACGAGATCAAGCGACGCGTCGAGCGCGTTGCTCAGCAAGACGTCGACGTGGTGATCACCGAGGTCGGCGGCACGGTGGGCGACATCGAGATCCTCCCGTTCCTCGAATCGATCCGCCAGTTCCGCAACCTCGTGGGCCGAGACAACGTCTGCTACATCCACGTCACGCTGGTCCCGTTCATCGGCCCGGCCGGCGAGCAGAAGACCAAGCCGACGCAGCACTCCGTCACAGAACTCAGGTCGCGTGGCATCCAACCCGACGTCATCGTGTGTCGTTCCGACGAAGCGCTCTCCGACGACCTGAAGCGCAAGATCTCCCACATGTGCGACGTCGAAGACGATGCCGTCATCAACGCCGCCGATGCCCGCAACATCTACGAGTTGCCCTTGATCTTCCACGAGGAGGGCCTCGACTCGTTCGTGTGCAACGTCTTGCGCATCGACGATGAAGTCGATCTGTCGTCATGGCAGCGCGTCGTCGACAAGGTCGAAGCCGCAACCGACCCGGTGAAGATCGGATTGATCGGCAAGTACATCGAGCTTCCAGACGCCTACCTCTCCGTCGTCGAGGCGCTCAAACACGCTGGCTTCCATCACGGAGCCAAGGTGGACATCGAGTGGATCCAGGCGGAATCGGTCGAGGGCCTACTCGCCGAGAGTCAACTCGGGCACCTCGACGGCATCATCATCCCGGGAGGTTTCGGCTATCGGGGCGTCGAAGGCAAGATCGCCGCCGCCCGCTTCGCCCGCGAACACGCCATGCCATGTCTCGGAATCTGCCTCGGCCTGCAGGCGATGACGATCGACTTCGCGCGACACGTGGCGGGCCTGACGGGCGCCACTTCGTCGGAGTTCGACGCAGAGGCGCAGCATCCCGTCATCGATCTGATGCTCGAGCAGCGAGGCATCGA
Organism: Ilumatobacter sp.; assembly: GCA_045107155.1. Taxonomy (GTDB): domain Bacteria; phylum Actinomycetota; class Acidimicrobiia; order Acidimicrobiales; family Ilumatobacteraceae; genus Ilumatobacter_A. The sequence goes on from JBGCFW010000124.1 coordinate 3,217, forward strand.
GGATCTCGGCGGCACCATGCGCCTCGGTGCTCACTATGCGGTACTGGCCAACGAGAGCCAGGTCGCACGGGCCTACGGCGAAACGGTCGTGTCCGAACGTCACCGCCACCGCTGGGAGTTCAACGACCGGTACCGTGCGCAGCTCGAACGCGAAGGCCTCTGGTGCTCGGGAACCTCGCCAGACAACACGCTGGTGGAGTTCATCGAGCTCCCCGGGCACCCGTTCTGGGTGGCCACGCAGGCACACCCCGAGTTCAAGAGTCGCCCGGATCGCCCGCACCCACTCTTCCGCGAGCTGATCGCGGCTGCGCTCACGCATCGGAGCCGCCACGAGTCGTCGGCCGAAGCGCGCGCCTGAAGTGGGCGAGTTCCGCCACATCGAGGAGTCCCTCGTTCACCAGGGGTACGTGTGGCACGTCGCGACCGCCGAGTTCGAAGCACCCGATGGGCGCCGCTTCACACGAGACATCGTTCGCTCGCCAGGAGCAGTCGGTGTCGTCCCGCTCTTGTTCGACGCCGAGGGCAACGCCTCGGTCGTGATGGTGTCTCAGTATCGAGCGCCCTATGACGAGATCGTGATCGAGATTCCGGCAGGGATGCGCGACATCGACGGCGAAGACACTGCCGAGGTCGCGCGACGCGAGCTGGCTGAAGAGGCTGGGCTGCAGGCCGAGCAGCTCGAGTTGCTCGTCGAGCAGTACCCGTCGCCCGGGATGACCGACTCGGTGCTCAGCATCTTTCTCGCGACCGGCTGCACTCCGGTGCCGATGGACCGTCAGGGTCCCGAGGAAGACTTCATGGAACTCCTCCACGTCCCGTTGTCGGATGCTGTCGACTGGATCGGAAGCGGAAGAATCCGCGATTCGAAGACCATCTCGGGCCTGCTGCTCACCGAGCGGTGGCTGCGGCGCGCCGACGGAGCGTGAGTCGGCCGGTGGCGAACGAACCGCTGCCGATCGAGATCGAGGAGTTCCTCGCGTGGATGCTGGCCGAAAAGGGTCGCTCGGCGAACACGCTCGCCGCGTACCGGCGAGACCTCACCGCCTACATCGCGTGGCTGCGACCTCGGGGCCGCACGGTCCTCGATGTGACCCATCGCGATCTCGTCGACTTCGTGGCCGAGCGGCGAGCATCCTCGGCCGCCGCGTCGACGGTCGCCCGCCAGCTCGCAGCGATTCGCATGCTGCATCGACACCTCGCCGTCGACGAGGTTCGCCCCGATGACCCCGCGGCAGAACTCGATGGTGTGAAGGTCCCGGCCGGTATTCCCAAGCCGCTCACCGAGACCCAGGTGACATCGGTGCTCGACGCCGTCCTCGGTCGAGAGCCGATCGACCATCGCGATCGAGCGCTGCTCGAGCTGCTCTACGCGACCGGGGCACGCATCTCCGAAGCCACCGCACTGTCCATCGGTGATCTCGACCTCGACCAGCGCCTCGTCCGGCTGTACGGCAAGGGCGCCAAGGAGCGAATCGTTCCCTTCGGGTCATCTGCGGCTGGCGCGCTCGACGACTGGTTCTCACCGAACGGGCGCCCGCGGCTCGTTCCCGACCGATGGCGACGCCGGGATGACGCGGAAGCGATCTTCTTGAGCAAGCGCGGTGCCCGACTGAGCCGACAGTCGGCGTGGCTCGTCGTCAAGAAGTACGGCCAACGAGCCGGACTGGGCGACCAACTGTCCCCGCACGTCCTGCGGCACTCGTGCGCCACGCATCTGCTCGACCACGGCGCCGACCTCCGAGTAGTGCAAGAGATGCTGGGCCACGTGTCGATCTCGACGACGCAGGTGTACACGCGCGTCAGCCAAGAACGGCTGTGGGACGTGTACCGGTCCGCTCATCCCCGCGCCACACTCACCGAATGAGCAACTGGAGCGACATCGCGACGAAGCCGGGCCACCTCGTCGTCCGCTTCTTGACGTCGCTGAGCCCGGCTCCGCCGAGCGTGAACGCCGAGCTGTTCGCTGACGCCAACCTGCTCCCTGCCGAACGAAGCCTGTGGGTCCAGATGAGCAACCAGGATCGACGCCACAGCGTCGCCGTCGCTCGACGATTTCGGCGTCGACGGCCCGCTGCGACGCGTCCCGAGATCGCCGGGGCGCTGCTCCACGACGTCGGCAAGATCGAATGCGGCTTGGGCACGTTCTCCCGCGTGATCGCCACCCTCATCGGGCCTCGCACCGAGCGCTTCCGGATCTATCACGACCACGAAGCGATCGGCGCCAGATTGGTCGCCGACGCGGGTTCGGATCCGGCCACCATCGAGCTCGTGTCCGAACGCGGACCGGCGTACCCCGACCTCGAGATCGCGGACCACTGATCCGCAGGCACGTCCTCCGCGCGAGCGATGCTGGGACGATGTCAGCACTGCCGTCGGCCGACGAGCTCATCGCTGCTCTCGCGAACCTGGTGGGACCCATCGACGTCGTCGAGGACCTGTCGTGGACGCATGGAGAGTCGCTGGTGATCGATGCACGGTCAGGCACACACGGGCCGATGATCGTGAAGTCACATCGCCAGCACGCGAAATTCCTGGGCGAGCTTCACGCCTACCGGCGTTGGGCTCCGGCCTTGGGTCACCATGCACCGAGACTGATCGCGGTCGACGAATCACTGCGAGTTCTCGTCCTGACGAAGGTCGCGGGCGCGATCGGCTCGATCTCCGACGAGACGTCCCGCGAAGCGGGTCGACTGCTCGCCATGTTCCACGGTGCCGACGAGCCGGTGCGCGTCGATGGATACGCCGCCAGCCAGCGAGACCGACTCGAACGCTGGTGCCGTCGCGCCGCGCCAGGCGTGATCACGCGTCGACAGATCTCGTTCGTCTCCGGGCGGCTCGAAGAGCTCACCGAGCTCGACGATCCCGTTGGCGTGCCATGCCATCGGGACTATCACCCGAGAAACTGGTTGACCGCCGCCAGCGGGCACCTCACCATCATCGACTTCGAACACTCGCGCTACGACCCATGGATCGAGGACATCGTTCGACTCTGGACCGATGACTGGGTCGCTCGACCACGGGCAGCCGAGCACTTCCTCGACGGATACGGCAGTTCGCTCGACGACGACGACCGACGCCGCCTCCAAGCGAGAGCGAGCCTCTCGCTCCTCACGACGATCGTGTGGGCCACCGAGCACGATGATGTCGCGTTCGCGTCGCACGCCAGGACGCAACTCGAGCGAGCGATGGCTGGAACACCCGGTCCCATCTGACGACGGCTCGTCGACCGTTCCTGACCTCCTCCGGCAACGCCGTACGATGATCCGATGGCCCATGACGACGAGACGCCCGGGCGAGTCACGGGCATCGGCGGCGTGTTCTTTCGCAGCCCCGATCCTGCGGCCACCCGAGCCTGGTATGCGCAGCACCTCGGGCTGGGCATCGACGAGTATGGCTCCAACTTCCGGTGGCGATCACACGCCGAGCCCGGCCGGACCGCGTTCACGCAGTGGAGCGCGTTTCCGAACGACACGAACTACTTCGGTGACGAACGACAAGAAGCGATGATCAACTATCGCGTCGACGATCTCGACGCGTTGTTGGCTCGCCTCGCCGACGCAGGCGTGGAAATCGTCGGTGAGATGCAGAGCGAGCCGTTCGGTCGCTTCCAGCACGTCATCGACGGCGACGGTCGACGAGTCGAGCTGTGGGAGCCGGTCGACGCCGAGTACACGAAGATCGTCGACGGCGTCACCGAGACCTGACGCCTCACCGCGGTGCCCCGAGCGTCGATCGCCCGCACTCAGTCGACTTCTTGTTCCCGGGGTGGGCCGCTGTTCACGTGGAAGTGAAGGTGCTTCGAGTCCTGATAGTGACCGAGGTTCGTGAGAACACGGCATGCCCCGTGTTCGGCCTCGACATCGGCGGCCACGCGTCTGACGATCTCGATCACACTCGACAACACCCCGTCGGGCGCATCGCCGAGGTCCGTGAGCGACGGGACGTGATGCTTCGGCACGACCACGATGTGGACGGGCCAGAACGGTCGGGTGTGGTGGAACGCCAACACCTCGTCGGTCTCGACGACCACGTCCACCGGTGTGCGGCCGCTGATCGCCTCGTCGCAGTAGAAGTCATCGGTCATCTCATCCAGCGTTGCAGATCGGACACGTCGCGGTCACCAAGAAGCGACCTGAGCTCACGACGGAAGAATCGAGGCGGCCCGCCGACTGTTCACCACGGCGCGCAAGGTCATCCAGACGAGGAGGCCGACCCAGATGCCACCGATGCCAAGGCCGGGCGACAGGACGACGGCGGCGGCAATCGGAACCACCGCCAACAGGTACCCGAGCGCGGCCCGCCCGAGAAATCGGTAGTCGCCTGCCCCGATCAAGGAGCCGTCGGTGGCGAAGGCGACCGACCCGGGAACCAGCACTGCGCCGAGCAGCACCAGTGCGACGACGGCCCGGCTGATCACGTCGTCCTCCGTGGTGAACACGCGAGCGATCAGCGGCGAGGCCAGCGCGACGACCACCCCCAACGTCACACCGATCCGCACCGACATTCGAACGGCCCGCTGTGACACCAGCGCGGCACCCGGGCCACCACGGCCGAGCTCCTCGGCGACGAGCGTCTGCGCCGGCACCGCGAGCGCATCGAGTGTGAGCGCGAGGAAGAGAAACATGGTGGTGGCGATCGAGTGCGCTGCGAGGGTGGCGTCGTCGACCCGCGCCGCCAGCGACGTGGCCCCGGTGAACACGACCAGCATCGCCGTGACTCGCAACAACAGGTGACGGCCTGCCGAGATCAACGGACCCATCTCGGACCACATCGGCCGGCGAGTCGTCCGCGCGAGCACGTGTGGTCGTGCTCGCCACCAGAGCGCCGCCCCGGCACCCACTTGTGCCACCACGGTCGACCAGGCCGCACCCGCGACCCCCAGCTCGAAACCGAACACCAGCACGATCTCGACCACCGCGTTGACCACGTTGGCGGCGACCAGCACGACGAGCGCCGATCGGTAGTC
>JBGCFW010000125.1:0-20273 GCA_045107155.1 Ilumatobacter sp.
GGCCACGGCCTCGGCGAAGGGGAACCCCGGATTCATCGTGATCACCCGCCGGGCTCGATAGATCGTGGTCTCGGTCATCTGATGCTCCTGTTCCGAAGCCACCCGGCTCTCGGCCCGACATCCTCGCGGACCGTCGCGGCACGCAGCGACACGAGGCGGTTCGAGAATTGGGCGCGAAGAGCGTTCGAGTGCGTGCTGTACGCGCCGAGGTGGTCAGAGAGTGGCATACTCGCCACAGCGCGGCGTTCGACCGCGATCGAAACCTTGGAGGGAAACTCATGTTGCTTGCTGCTGAATTCGGTACCGGTCAGGTGCTCTGGTCGATTCTCTGGTTCTTCCTGTTCTTCATGTGGATCGCGCTGGTGTTCTCAGTCTTCGGCGACATCATGCGCTCGGAGATGTCGGGCTGGAGCAAGGCGCTCTGGACCTTCGGGATCATCTTCTTGCCGTACCTCGGCGTCTTCCTCTACCTGATCGTGAACGGCGATCAGATGGGCGCTCGGTCCGCCAAGGCCGCGCAGGCGCAACAAGCGGCTGTCGACGGGTACATCCGCGACGTCGCGTCGAGTGGCGCGAGTGATGAGCTGAGCAAGCTCGCCGATCTGCACGCGGGTGGAAAGCTCACCGATGACGAGTACGCCGCGGCCAAGGCCAAGGTCATCGCAAGCTGAGACCGATGCCGAGGCGCCCCGATCACACCGCGCGAATGCGCCGAGTTCTCCCGGTTGCGATCGGCGCGCTCGTCTTGCTGGGAGCGTGCTCGAGCGATGGCTCCGGTCTCGGCGATGTCGACATCACGTTGCCCGGCGATGGCGGCGAAGGTGCCGAGCCAGAGCCAGAGCCAGAGCCAGAGCCAGAGCCGGAGCCGGAGCCCGAGCCCGAGCCAGAGCCAGAGCCGGAACAGCCACCGGTCGAGGAACCCGACGAGGACGGGACCACCACCGAAGAGTGGGTGGTTCTGGGGCTGATCGCGGCCGTCGCGTTCGCAGTGATCGCCGGCGCAATGTCGCTGGCGTCGCGGCACTCGAACCAGCGAGACGTGCAACGAAGTGCCGATCGTCGCTCGCTGGGCGAAGTCGTCGGGCTGACGCGATGGCTGGTCGACCAGGGCAGCATCGAGGTGTTGCGCGCCACCGATGCGCGCCAACTCGACGTGGCTTGGCAGAGCGTGCGGTCGCGGGCGATCGACGTCGAAAATCGGTGCCAGGTGCTCTCGAGCACCGCGGACCGATCGACACAGCGTGACGCGGTGAGCACCGTGGGGCTCACGGTTTCGGGACTGCGTGGAGTCCTCGAGACCAGCGTGCGCCTTCGAGAAGACCCGCGGGCCGCGGAGATGAAGGCGTTGATCGACGAGAACGCCCAGTCGATCTATCGGCAGCGCCAGGAAGTTCAGATCGCGACGGACGCGCTCGCGCGTGTGATGGGATGAGAGTTCGATGACGAGACCGGAGAATCCTGAAACGGATCGCACGAGCGGCTGGGTGATCTTCGCCGGGACGATCTCGGCGATGGCGGCGATCCTCAACGTCGTCTACGGCCTTACGATGCTGCTGAACAGCGAGTGGGTCGTACTCGCTCCCCGAGCCGTCATCGCGTTCGACCTCACGATCGCGGGCTCGGCGACCCTCCTGCTCGGCATCGTGCAGGTGATGATCTCACTGGGCATCTTCAACGGTGACCTGTGGGCTCGCGTCGTGGGTATCGCGATCGCCGTGTTCAACGTCTTGGTCCAGATGGGATTCATGTCGATCTACCCGCAGTGGTCGTGGCTCCTGATCGCCGTGAACAGTCTCCTCATCTACGGACTCGCCGTTCATGGCGACGAAGTCGCTCGATTCTGAGAACCGGCCACCAGCGCCTCCGCGGAGCCTCCGAGCCGCCGCTGAGAAGCAACCCCTGGTGATCGCCAGAAGGTCTGTCAGACTGAACAGATGACAGACTTCGTCGTTGGACTGCTCGCCATGCTGACGGGTCTCGTGTTCTGTTTTCGCGGGTACCTGGCGATGCGTGTGGTGATTCCGATCTGGGGAGCCTTCGCCGGGTTCGTTCTCGGTGCCGGCCTGGTGTCGGGTGACGCCGGATTCCTCGGATCAGCGCTCGGATGGTTGCTGGGAATCGGACTCGCCATCGTCTTCGGCACCATCGCGTACCTCTACTACGAGGTGTCGGTCGTCATCGGCATGATGGGCATCGGTTTCGTGCTCGGCACCAGCCTGATGGTGGCACTCGGGGTGACGTGGTCGTGGCTGATCGTCCTGAGCGGGGTCGCGCTCGCCGTACTGCTCGCCGTGATCGCGATCGTCGCCGAGGTGCCGATGCTCCTGTTGACGGTTCTGACGGCGCTCGCAGGGGCGAGCACCGTGGTCGGTGGGGTGATGTTGCTCGTCGGCACCATCGACGTCGAGGACCTTGAAGTCGGGGCCACCACCGAGAACGCGGCCGAGAACGCATGGTGGTACCTGTTGTACGGACTGATGGTGGCCGCCGGGATCCTCGCCCAATTCCTCGATGTCGCACGTCGACGCAGCACGCTTCGCGACGCATGGGGAAGCGGTCTGCGGGCGCCCCGGGTGTGAACCCGGTCGCCCGCGTCGAGCGACGCCGGCCGAAACGGCCGTTCGAGCTGGCGCCGATGATCGGTCCGGAGAGGTACCATCCCCGCGATGCTGATACTTGCGATCATCGTGTTCGGTATGGGGGTGGGCTGGCTGGTTCAGATCGCTCTCGGTCGTTCGAGTCGCCAGGTCGACTGGACGATGGCGTTGGTGGCCGGTCTCGGCGGCTCGCTTCTGGGTGGTCTGCTCGGGAGCCTCATCGCAGGGGACGGCCTGGCGCTCAAGCCGAGCGGATTGATCGGTTCGTTCGTCGGCGCCGTGATCATCACCCTCGGTTGGCAGGCGTACAACAAGCGTCAACGCGCCGCCGAGCGATCCTGAGCGATCGGCACAGCTCGGTGATCACCGCATCGGGCCCTGAGACCTCGGGGCTCGTCAAGTGGGGGCGCGCGAGCTGGTTGCTCATCGGAATCATCGCGGTTGCATCGATCGGCTACTCGGCGCTCGCGGCGATGTCCGGCCTCGTGGCGCCGCTGGTGGTCGCCATCGTGATCGGCATGCTGGCAGCGCCGCTCGTCGACATCCTGGAGCGGCGCCGAGTGCCCCGTCCCGCCGGAGCGCTCCTCGTGATGCTCGCAATCGTGGTGGCGGTTCTGGGCTCGGTGGTGCTGGCGGTCAACGGCGCCATCGACCAAGGCGACGAGATCAGTCGCCAGCTCACCGCGGGCCTCGACAGCATCGATGGCTGGCTCGACGACCTCGACCTCGACACCGAGCTCGCCGCCGGGGGCGTCGCCCAGGCCAAGGAGTTCGGCGTCGACCTCATTCCAGGAGTCGCGGGGTGGTTCACCACGGCCTTCTCGAGCATCGTCGCGCTCGCCATCGGGTGCTTCCTCGGCTTGTTCATGCTCTATTACATCCTCGTCGATTGGACTCGACTGCGGCTGTGGGTCGGTCGTCATCTGGGAGTTCCAGGCGATCTGGGCGTCGACGTGGTGGACGATGCCACGACCGTGATCCGGCAGGGCTTCTCGGCGCTCACGGTGTCGAGCCTCGTGACCGCCGTCGTCATCGGTGCAGCGATGGTGATCCTCGACGTCCCGCTGGCCTTCACCGTCGCGTTGGTGACATTCGCGACGTCATACATCCCATACATCGGAGCGATCTTCTCGGGCGTTTTCGCGTTTCTCGTCGCGCTCGGTTCCGCAGGATTGACCGAGGCGATCATCCTGCTCGTCGTGATCTTGGTCGTCCAGAACGTCGTGCAGACGGTGATGACCACTAAGCTCACGAGTGATCGGCTCTCGATTCATCCGCTCGCGAACATCATCTCGACGATCGTCGGAGCGTCGCTCGCCGGACTGCTCGGCGCGACGCTGTCTGCCCCGCTGCTCGCGATGGCGATCCGCATCCGGCGTCGAATCGCCGTCTACGACCCGGTCGCCGACGCGGCACCCGGACTGCCACCGACCGAACAAGGCGAAGGAGCCGAGAGTGAGTGAGCCAGACGTGTCCCAGCCGGCGGACGTGACGAGCCGAGGTGGTCCAGGCTGGATCGTCCACGCACTCGTCGTGTTGGCCTCGGTCATCGCGATCGTCGCGTCGACCAATGTGTGGGTCGAACGGCAGCTGCTCGACACCGACGAGTGGGTCGAGACAGCCGAGGAGTTCCTCGCGAACGAGGAGGTCCGCGATGCGATCGCGGTGTTCCTCGTCGATCAGCTCTACGAAGCGGTCGACATCGGCGAAGAACTCGAAGCGCGGCTGCCCGACAGCATCGACGGCCTCGCGGGAACACTCGCCGCGGCCCTTCGTGACCCTGCGACGCAGGCGGTCGACCGACTCCTCGGAAGCGACCGCATGGCCGAGTTGTGGAGCTCGGCGAACGAGTCGGCACACGCGTTGCTCGTCGACGTCCTTCGCGAGGAGGGCTCGCTCACGGCCCTCTCGGCGACCGACGGTGCGATCACATTGGAGCTCGGTGAGCTGGTGCGACAGCTCGGGCGCGAGGTCGGTCTCTCAGATCGAGTGGTCGACGCATTGCCGGAGGACGTCGGCCGGATCACGCTCCTCGAGTCGGAGGCACTCGACCGCGCACAGTTCGCCGTCCAGGTGCTGGAACCGCTGGGTGCGATCCTGCTGTTGGTCGTCATCGCCCTCTACGGCGGGGCGATCTACCTCGCGGGGCTGCACCGTCGAGTGGCGATCCGAGAAGTTGGTGTCGCGCTGATCGCGAGCGGAGCGATCGTGTTGGTCGGGCGACGGCTCGCCGTCAGCGTGACGCAACGCTCGGTCGCAGACACCGGCTCCGGCCAGGCCGCTGCCGAGGTCGCCGCATCGATCGGCACCGATCTGCTGCGAGACATCGCCGTCGGTGGCATGGCGTACGGTGCGATCGTCGTTGGTTATGCGTCCTTGGTGGGTCCGTCGGCCGTGGCGGTACGGATCAGGCGACTCCTGACGCCGGTGCTCGTCGAGCGTCCGGGCGTTGCATGGCTCGGCGCCGGCGCGCTCTTCTTGTTCGTGCTCTACCTCATTCCGAGCGAGCCGTTTGAGTCCTGGTGGCGCGGGCTGATCTTCGTCGGCCTCTTCGCGCTCGCGTTGCAGGCACTTCGCCAGACGCTCATCGCCGATGCTGCGTCGCCCGAGCCCGAACCCGAGGGCGAAGCAGCCGAGGTTCCCCCAGCGATCACCTGACCCGAGGGCTGCGACCGTTGGGCTGTCGAACGCTGACGGGGTGAGCGCGCCGTCGAGCGGTGCGACGTAGTGTCGAACTCCGTGCAGTTCCCGATCCTTCGGCCCCGAACGCTGTTTCGTCGCGAGACGACTCGCGACGACGCGATGGCCGGCCTGGTGCTCGGCGTCGAGAGCATTCCCGATGGCCTCGCGAGCGGGCTCCTCGCCGGCGTCAACCCGGTCGCAGGACTCTACGGCTACCTGTACGGCATGGTCGGCGGTGCGCTGTTCACCAGCACGGCGTTCATGACGATCCAGGCGACCGGAGCGATGTCGATCATCGTCAACGACGTCGACCTCGCGAGCCGCGATGATCCGGCGCGCACGCTGTTCACCCTCTCGATCCTCACCGGCGTGGTCATGATCATCGCCGGACTCTTGCGCCTCGGCTCGTTTCTCCGGTTCGTGTCGAACTCGGTGATGACCGGATTCGTCACCGCGGTGGGGGTGAACATCGTGCTCGGTCAGCTCAACGACTTCAGCGGGTACGAGGCGGAGGGCGCCAATCGGGTGCTGCGTGCGTTCGATCTGCTCTTCAACCTCGGCCAAGTCGACCTGGCAACCGTCGCTGTCGGGACGGTCACGATCGTGTTGATCGTGGTCCTGCAACGAACCCGCCTCGGCGCCCTCGGCATGGTCGTCGCAGTTTTCGCCGGCTCGGCCGTCGCGGCGATGTTCCAACGCTTCGACCGAGACATCGTCCTCGTCCGAGACATCGCAGATGTCCCGCGCTCGCTCCCGTTCGTGCAGCTTCCGATCCTCAGCGAGATCCCGTATCTCCTCTTGCCGGCCGTGTCGCTGGCGTTCGTGGGTCTGGTGCAGGGCGCCGCGGTGTCAGCGGGGTTCCCGAACAACGATGGAGGACTGCCGAGCAACTCACAGGACTTCGTCGGCCAGGGTGCCGGGAACGTCTTCGCGGGACTCTTCCAGGGGGCGCCGGTCGGAGGGTCGATGTCGGCGAGCGCCATCATCACCGATGCTGGGGCACGGAGCCGAGCAGCGCTGTTCTACGCCGGGCTCGTGATGGCCGTGGTGATCTTGGCCTTCGGCTGGCTGGTCGAGCTCATCGCGATTCCCTCCGTAGCCGGATTGCTCATCGTGGTCGGCGTCGGCACCGTCAAGCCCTCGAAGATCCGAACGGTTGCTCGAACCGGGAACGTTCAGCTCACGGTCATGACCATCACACTGGTCCTGACCATGATCATTCCGCTGCAGTTCGCGGTGTTGATCGGCGTGGGCCTCTCGGTGTTGCTGTTCGTGATCCGTCAGTCGTCTCGGCTGGTGACCTTTCGTCTCAACATGCGAGAGGACGGACGGATCAGCGAGGTGGAGCCGCCGGCCGAGCTGCCCGCGGGAGAAGTCGTGGTCCTGCAGCCGTACGGCGCGATCTTCTTCGCGACGGCGTCGGTGCTGTACGACCAGATGCCGAGAGACACCGATGAGTCGCGAGGTTCGGTCGTGATCCTGCGGATCCGTGGCTCCGACGATGCCGGAGCGACCTTCCTCGACATCCTCGGGCAATACGCCAGCGCGCTTCGAGAATCGGACTGCAAGCTGATGATCGTCACCAACAACCAGCACGTGATCGAACAGATCCACAACACCGCAGCGATCGACTCGATCGGATCGGACAACCTCTACCGCGGAAACGAGTACGTCGGCGAGACGGTGCGCCGGGCACACGCCGATGCCCTGGAGTGGGTGGCTCACCACAGCAGCGAAAGCGTCGGGCCCCCGCGCCGGGAGCGCGACACCAGACCTGACGATCTCCCCACCGATCAACTCGCCCTCTGAGTTCGGATGGACATCGAGGAATCGGTCAGCCGGCCTTCGCTCCACTGGCGGACGGCGCTCTCGGCGGTGGTGGACGTCGTCCGCGAGACCTATGAGTCCTGGCGAGAAGACCGCACGCTCCGGCTTGGTGCTGGCTTGGCGTACTACGCGCTGTTCACCATCGTGCCGTTCTTCGCCGTCACCGCGGCCCTTGCCGAGTATCTGTTCGGTCTCACCGATCTGTCGAGCTTTCATTCGGACCGGCTCGAACAGGTCGGCATCGTGGACGCCGAGGCTGCCGGCGCGGCGGTCGCTGAAGAACTCGGTCGCGGGACGGTGCAGACCACGCTCGGCATCGTCGGAGTGGGCACACTGCTGTTCGCCTCCACGCTCGCGTTTCTCGCCCTCGTCGACGCGATCAACACGATCTGGAACGTGCCGGTACGCAGCGGGATCAGAAACTCGGTGCGTCGGCGTTTGGTCTCGCTGCTGATGGCGCTCGCCACGGGAGTCGTCTTGATCGCCGCAGTCCTGCTCTCGACGGTCGCGAACGCCGTCGAGCGTTTCGTCCCCGGATCGACCGAGCTCGTCGGAATCGTGTCATCGGTGATCGATTGGCTTGCCTCGTCGGCATCGCTCGCGATCGCGCTCACCTTGCTCTTCCGCTACATCGGCCCAGTTCGCACGCAGTGGGTGCCGACGGCTTTCGCGGCGGCGGCCACTGCCTTCTTGATGGTGGTCGGGGCCGAGGCGATCTCCTGGTACCTCGTCACGTACGGCGGATCATCGTTGAGCGGAGCGTTCGGGGCAGTGTTGTTCATGCTGTCGTGGGTCTACTACGAGGCTCAGATCCTCCTGGGAGGCGTCCAGTTGGTGAAGGTGCTGAGCCGCCGACACGGCTTGATCGCTGACCGCGGCGGCGAGTGAGCGGGGCCGATCCTGAGTCACCGACTGCGCGCGTTGTGTGACAGGATGAACTCTCCAATCCGAACGATCAGAGGGAACGACATGCCGAACGGACAACCGAACATCCTCGTTCTGTGGGGCGACGACATCGGCATCAGCAACCTGAGTTGCTACTCGAACGGCCTGATGGGATACCGCACCCCGAACATCGACCGCATCGCCGACGAAGGCGCGATATTCACCGACTACTACGGCGAGCAGAGCTGCACCGCGGGCAGAGCCGCGTTCATCACGGGCCAGAACCCGTACCGCACCGGCCTCACGAAGGTCGGTATGCCCGGAGCCGATCTCGGCCTGCGTGCCGAGGATCCGACCATTGCCACGGCGCTCAAGGCCGAGGGGTACGCGACCGGCCAGTTCGGCAAGAACCACTTCGGGGACCGCGACGAGTTCCTGCCGACCAGCCACGGCTTCGACGAGTTCTTCGGGAACCTGTACCACCTCAATGCCGAGGAGGAGCCCGAAGACCCCGACTACCCGACACCGGAGGACTTTCCGAACTTCCGTGAGCGCTTCGGCCCTCGCGGCGTGATCCACAGCTTCGCCGACGGCCGGATCGAAGACACGGGTCCGCTGACGAAGAAGCGGATGGAGACCATCGACGACGAGATCATCGACCCGGCCCAGCAGTTCATGCAGAACGCGGCCGACTCGGACACGCCGTTCTTCGTGTGGTTCAACACCACCGGCATGCACTTCCGGACCCACATCGCCGACGAGATCCGGGGCCAGGCAGGGCGGTGGCAATCGGAGTACCACGACGCCATGGTCGAGCACGACAAGCGCATCGGCGTGATGCTCGACTTCCTCGACGAGCAAGGCCTGGCCGAGGACACGATCGTGCTGTACAGCACCGACAACGGTGTCCACATGAACACCTGGCCTGACGGTGGCATGACCCCGTTCCGCAACGAGAAGAACTCGTCGTGGGAGGGCGCGTTCAGAGTGCCGTCGCTCGTGCGCTGGCCGGGCAAGATCGAGCCCGGCTCGGTGAAGACCGGCATCGTCAGCCACGCCGACTGGTTCCCGACGTTGCTGGCCGCTGCGGGCAATGCGGACATCGGCGAGCAGCTCAAGGCGGGTCACAGCCTCGACGGCACCCAGTACAAGGTGCACCTCGACGGTCACAACCAGATTCCGTACCTCACCGACGAGGTCGACAAGAGTCCACGCGAGAGCTTCTTCTACGTCTCCGACGACGGCGACCTGATGGCGCTGCGGTTCGACAACTGGAAGATCCTCTTCCTCGAACAACGAGCGCAGGGCACGTTGCAGGTGTGGGCGGAGCCGTTCACCGAGCTTCGGGTGCCGAAGATCTTCAACTTGCGGACCGACCCGTTCGAACGTGCCGACATCACGTCGAACACCTACTACGACTGGATGATCAGCCACGCGTACCTCCTCGTTCCCGCTCAGGCGTACGTGATGCAGATGGCCTCGACGCTCGTCGAGTTCCCACCGCGTCAGGAGTCGGCCAGCTTCAACGTGAGTGCCATGCTCGACAAGCTGCAGGCCGGAATCGCGAGCGCATGACCTTGCGCGGCGTTCGGTGGGCGCTGTCACGTCGGCCGTGATCTCGCTGCCGGGCGGTGTCTTCCGGATGGGGTCCGACGACCACTATCCGGAGGAGGCGCCCGTTCATCGTGTGTCGGTCGATGCGTTCTCGATGCGCGCGACGGCGGTCACCAACGAGCAGTTCGGGGCGTTCGTCGAAGCGACCGGCTACCTCACCGTTGCCGAGCGGCCGCTCGACCCTGCCGACTTCCCGGGCGCGCCTGCTGCGAACCTCGTGCCCGGATCGCTCGTGTTCACGATGACCAACGGACCGGTCGACCTTCGCCACATCAGCCAGTGGTGGACGTGGACGCCGGGAGCGTGTTGGCATCGACCCGAGGGTCCGCAGAGTGATGTGTCCGCTCGGTCCGATCATCCCGTGGTGCACGTCGCGTACGACGACGCGGTCGCCTACGCCGACTGGGTCGGTGAGGAACTCCCCAGCGAAGCGGAGTGGGAGTACGCGGCGCGCGGTGGGCTCGATGGCGCGCCCTTCACGTGGGGGAGTGAGGCGGTCCCCGGTGGCCGGTACGCGGCCAACTTCTGGCAAGGTGACTTCCCGTGGCGCAACTCCGAGGCAGACGGCCACGTGGGTACTGCACCGGTTGGCTCCTACGAGCCCAACGCTTACGGCCTGTACGACATGGCCGGCAACGTGTGGGAGTGGACCACCGACTGGTACTCCGACGTTCGTCCTGCCGACGCCGAGAAACCCTGCTGTGTCCCCGCCAACCCGCGAGGCCCCGACATCGAAGCGAGCTATGACCCAGCCCAACCACAATTCCGAGTACCACGCAGGGTCATCAAGGGCGGATCGTTCCTCTGCGCCGACAACTACTGCCAGCGCTACCGCCCGGCCGCTCGTCGACCGCAGATGGTCGACACCGGGATGAGCCACGTCGGCTTCCGGACCGTGTCTCGAGAGGCGGTCGAGTCGTGACCAGACCTTCCGACAGCACACGACTGTTGCCGTCGTGGCGCGAGGGCGAGACTCGTTCGGCGCTGCTCGAATTCCTCGACGCCTCCGCGGAGATCGCACCGGCCGACCGGCTCGCGGTGTTCGACAACGACGGCACGCTGTGGTGCGAGAAGCCGCGGTACACCCAGCTCGACTTCTTCGTGTGGCAGCTCCAACGCAGCGTGAGGGAACGCCCGGAGCTTCGGGACATCGCCGAGTTCGGCGCGGTCCTCAGCGGCGACATGGCAACGATCGCCGAGTTCGGCCTCGATCGAGTCGCCGGTGCACTGCTCGGCTTGTTCGACGGCATCGAGCCGGAGGCGTTCGAGGCGAGCGTGCGGACATTCTTCGACGAGACCCGGCATCCCGACCACGGCGTTCGCTACGACGAGATGCTCTACCGGCCGATGTTGGAGCTGCTGACGGAGCTCGAACGCCGCGGCTTCACGAACTGCATCGTCAGCGGTGGCGGCACGGAGTTCGTCCGGGCGATCAGCAATCGCGTGTACGGCATCGCGCAGGAGCGCGTGGTCGGCACCCTCGTCACGTACGACTTCGATCGGCGTGACGGCCGGGTCGTGTTGCTGCGGACCACAGCGATCCAGGGTGGAGCCAACGAGGGGGCGACGAAGGTCGAGAACATCCAGATGGCGTTCGGCCGACGGCCGGCGTTGGCGGCCGGGAACTCGCCAGGCGATGCGGAGATGCTCGAGTACACCAGCACAGGGCACGGGCCTCGGCTTGCGGTGCTGGTCAACCACGACGACCCCGATCGCGAGTACGAGTACGAGAGTGAGGCGGGTTCGTTCGTGGCCTCCGAAGGCGTTACCGACACCGCGCGGCGTCTTGGATGGACGCAGGTCAGCATGCGCGAGGACTGGGCCAGCGTCTTCGGCCCGCAATGAGTGGGACACCCGGCGACGACGCCATCTCACGCTTCTACGACGCCCACCCATACCCGCCGCCGACTCGGGACCTCGAGGCGGTCAGACGTTCGTGGGCGGACGGGACCCGCCGACGAATCGAGCACATCCGGCGATGGCCGACCCGTCCGTTCCGGGACGATCCCTCGATCCTCGTCGCAGGATGTGGCACCTCGCAGGCGGCGAAGTACGCGATCCGCCACCCGCAGGCCAGCGTCGTGGGCATCGACGTGAGCGAATCGAGTCTGCGGGCGACACAAGACCTTGCAGAGCGGTACGAGCTGACGAACCTCGAGGTGCATCGCCTCGCCATCGAGGAGATCGCGAGCCTCTCTCGCTCGTTCGACCACGTCGTCTGCACGGGCGTGCTTCACCACCTCGATCACCCGGCCACGGGGCTCGGCGCGTTGGCATCGGTGCTCGCTCCTCACGGGGCGCTCGACCTGATGGTGTACGCCAGCTATGGGCGCATGGGCGTTGCGATGATCCAGGAGTACTGCCGGATGCTCGCTGTGTCGATCGACTCGACCGACATCGCCGATCTGGTCACGTCGCTCAGGGAGCTGCCGATCGGCCACCCGATCGGTCACTTGCTGCGCAACACCCCCGACTTCTCAGACGACGATGCACTCGCCGATGCGCTGCTCAACCCACGCGAGCAGAGCTACTCGGTTCCCGAACTGCTCGACCTGCTGGCCTCGGCTGATCTGCGATTCGGTCGCTGGGTGCGTCAGGCTCCGTACCGTCCTCAGTGCGGCGTGATGACCGACTTGCCCCACGGTGAGCGAATCGGCACGCTCCCGCTCGTCGAGCAGTACGCCGCACTGGAGCTGTTCCGAGGGACGATGCTGCGTCACAGTCTGATCGCCCACCGTGCAAGCGATTCGGGCGCTGCGCGCGGCGGAGAATTCGATGTCTCGCCGCGCGACGTCCCGTTTCGCACGCCGACCTCGACGGCCATTACGGAGAAGCTCCCCCGTGGCGTCTCAGCGGCTCTGCTCAATCGAGCGCACACGTACCCTGATCTCGTGCTGTTCGCGAGTGCCGACGAGCTTCGATGGTTCGAACAGATCGATGGGTCACGCAGTGTCGGCGACATCACCGATGACATCGGGTTCTTCGAGCGCTTGTGGCAGCACGACCTGATCGTGCTCGATGCCTCGCCCCGCTCGTGATCCTGCAGTCGAGTCGCGCGAACGCCGGTGACCGTTCGCGCCGGCTCAGGTACCGGACACGATGAGATCGGCGCGGTGTCGAACGGCTTCGACCTGCGCTGCGTTCACCTCGTCGGAGGTCTCGACGAAGTGCCGAGCTTCGTCGCGTCGCTTGCCGTGAGCGATGTGCCGTTCGATGAGCCGTTCGACTCGCACGTCCGCCTGCAGGTGGAGGTGGGCGACAGCGTCGAAGATCGAGGCCAGCTCTGCCCACGGCGGCGTCTCGAGGAGCAGGTAGTTGCCCTCCACGATCACCACGCTCGCGGCTCGACCGACGTGGAGCGAGTCCGGAACCGGCTCGTCGGTGGCTCGATCGAAGGTTGGCAGCGACACGTCGTCGCCAGCACGCAGCAGCCGCACCGCCGCCACGAATCCGTCGCTGTCGAAGGTGTGCGGGGCGCCCTTCACCGACCGGAGTCCCCGCTCGACCAGCGTCGCGTCCGGAAGGTGAAAGCCGTCCATCGGGACGAGCGGTGCGTCGAGTGCGTCGGCGATTCGGCGGGCGAGCGTCGATTTCCCGCTCCCGGGTGCTCCGGCGAGGCCGAACAGAAGTCGCTCGTGACCGCGCGACCGCTCGCGGATCCAGTCGGCGAGCGTTTCGGCGTCGATGACGACCTGCCGCGGAAGATCGGTCATTCGTGAAAGTGAGCGGTCGTTGCCGCGATGGCTGGTGTCGTCGTCGATCATGATGAGCGCGTGTGGACGTGTCGAGGCGACCGTACCGATCAGAACTCTGCGGTCGGGTGTCGGCGACGCGTTCGTCTGCGGACCGACGTCAGCGCCTACCTTCTGGTGCGATGACATCGCCCGCCCGACGAACCACCCGACGACGCGCAGCGCTCTGCATGGGCATACTTCTTGCGGTCGCTTCCTGCGCCGAGGACACCGGAGTCGAGGACGGCGACTCCTCGGTGCCGGCGCCGGCACCGGACGGGACGACCGACCGGGACGAGGAGTCCCTCGACGTCGCATCCGACACGGAAGTGCTCCCGATCGAGCTCGGGCTCGAGGTCGTACTCGAAACCATCGAGACCAACGTCCTCGCCGCACGCGTCGTCGTCGAGGCATCCGAGGCCGTCGCCGTGCAGATCCACGCGATATCGGGCGACCACGTGGTCCGTACGCCGTGGAGCGCGGCGGTGGCGACGTCGCACGTGCTTCCGCTGGTCGGGCTTCGAGCTGATCGAGACTATGACGTGCGGGTGTCAGCTGCCGGACAGGACGCGACGCCGATCGCCGAGGTCGTGAGTTCGTTCAGGACGGGTTCCGTGCCCGATGCCGTACCCGACTTCGAGATCGTGGCGTCTCCCGATCGCATGTCACCCGGCGTGACGTTGATCGAGCCCGACCCGGCCGGAGAAGAGCCGGGCCTGCTCGTGGCACTCGACCACGACGGCGAGGTGGTCTGGTACCACCAGAGCGACGAGACGATGTCCGGCGTGGCCCTCGACGCGGCCGGCACGATGCTCGGCACCCGGTTCTTCGACGCGTTCGTCGAGATCGACGTGCTCGGAACGGAGGTCGGCCGGTGGCGGCTGCCGTTCGAAGAGCAGGCGACACCGGCGGACGTTCCGGCGATCATCCTCGACATCCCGTGGTCGGTGAGCCCGTCAGGCGATGTCAAGATCCACACTCCTCACCACGAGTTCACTCGATTGCCGGATGGGAACCTGATCGGTCTCGTGCGCGTCAACCAGTCGATCTCCGTCTCTGATCAGCAGGGGTTCTGCCCGGGCGACGAGCAGGAGTGGGAGATCGCGGGTGACCTGATCATCGAGTTCGAGCCCGACGGCACCGTGCTGCGGACATGGAACCTCGAGGACGCGCTCGATCTGTTCGAGTTTCCCGGACAATTCCTCTGCGAGACCGAGACACTCTTCTCGACGCCGGTCGAACGTGACTGGACCCACGCCAATGCGGTCGAGTACGACCCGGTCAACGACCTGTTGCTCGTGTCGTCGCGGCACACCGATCACATCGTGGCCTTCGAACGTGGCGACACGGTCGGACATCAGACCGAGGTCGCCTACGTGTTCGGGGTCGGGGGCGACGTCGAGATCGATGGCGCGCCGTTCTTTCACCAGCACGCTCCCGAGGTGCAGGCCGACGGCTCGATCTTGGTGTACGACAACGGCAACTTCCGCCCGGGCGGTGAGAAGTACAGCCGAGCTGTGCGATACGAATTCGACCGAGGCGAGGACGGCGTGTGGCGCGCCTCGCAGGTGTGGGAGCACCGCGTCGACACCGACGACGGGACGCCGCTTCAGGCGCTGTTCCTCGGCGACGCCGACGCGCTGTCGAACGGGAACGTTCTCATCGCCCACGGCGGCATCGGTCAGCCCGGGAGTGCCGAGGTGAGCGCCCGCGTGATCGAAGTGGTGCCATTCGGCCCCGCCGGCGGTGACGTCGTGATGGACATCCGTTTCGGCGAGCCAGAGACCGGCAACGGCATCACCACCTACCGGGCCGAGCGCATCGAGTCGTTCTACGCCGGCCCGCTCTGGCGGTCCTGAACGGTTCCCGCTGCTCAGCTGACTCGTGGGGTGACGACGCCGGCATCGAAGGCCTCGACGATCGCGGCGGCCCGATCGCGGACGCCCAGCTTCATGAGACGGAGCCGACGTGGGCCTTGATCGTCGTCTCGGCCAAGGGAATCCGAGGTGCCGTCGACTGACGCCACCGCTTCGCGCTGCCCTCCGGCTCCGCTCGGGTTCTGGATCGACGATCGATCGACGACCCGAGCGGTGTCGCGCCGCGGCGCGCGAGAACTTGACATGACAAATATTTCTCGGTATGTTGACCCGTCAACCATCTCATTGAGACCGCAACAAAAAGATCGCCATGAACGCCTCTGCCTCCGACCAGACGCTCGACAGCTCCGAGGGCGGTGGTTTCGAGGTGTATCGACCGTTCCCCGGCCCGGCGGAGGACCGGTTCGATCCGTTCCTGCTGCTCGATGACGTGGCGCCACACGTCGTGCCACCGGGCGAACGACCTGACCGTCTCGCCGATCCACACCCTCCACCCAGAAGCCCCCACCCAGAAGCCCCCAAACAGAGAGCTGACAATCATGAAGATCCTCGCCTTTGCAGCGACCGCCAGCACACGATCGATCAACAGGAAGATCGTCGACTATGCGTCGAGTCTCCTCACCGCCGGGCTCCTCGATGGCGTCGACGTCGAGGTGGAGACGATTGACCTCGACGACTTCGAGATGCCGATCTACAGCGAGGATCGAGAACGCGATGGAGGAATCCCGAAGCTCGCACACGACTTCTTCGAGGCGATCGGGGATGCCGATGCGGTGTTGATCTCGTTTGCCGAGCACAACGGCTTCTACACCGCGGCGTATAAGAACCTCTTCGACTGGACGTCGCGAATCGACATGAAGGTGTACCAGGGGAAGCCGGTCGTTCTGTTCTCGACGTCGCCGGGTCAGGGCGGCGGGGCCAACGTGCTCAACACCGCGGTGATGTCTGGCACGTTCTTCGGCTACGACGTGAAGGCCAGCCTCGCGATTCCCAGTTTCTACGAGAACTTCGACACCGCTGCCGACTCGCTGTCCAACGACGATCTCGATTCGAGCCTCCGCGCCGCACTCCTCACGCTCGCGAGCTGACAACGGACCACGGCTGCGGCGGCCACAACCGGCGCGAGCTCACGACGTCGTCGCCGACGGCGACGCGTGCTCCGCCGGAGCGGTTGCCGATTGATCGGTTCGAAGGGCGAACGACGCCGCCACACCCAGCGCCGCCAGCGCCAGCGCCGCCAGGTAGGCGAGTCCGAACGTCGTCGCCGTCTCGCGCCCGCCGTAGACCGCGGTGAGCACCGCGATGCCGACGGAGTTGCCGACGAGCCGCGACATCCGCTGTGCCGCCGATGCGATGCCGAGGTCGTCGTCATCGACCGAGTTCGACAGGAGCGCACCGAGCGGCGGACGCGCCATGCCGTTGCCGATGCCCTGGCACAGCAGGGCGATCCCGATGAGGACCACGTTCTCGAGGACGGCGCCGAGTGCGAAGACGCCCATCGACGCGGCGAGTCCGACGGTGCCGCCGATTGCCGTGGTCCGCTCGCCGATGCGCATCGCCACCCGACCGCCGATCGGCGACGACAGGCTGTAGCTCAGCGGTCGGATCAGGAGCAGCGCCGCGACCGAGCTCAGCGACCAGCCGAACAGGCCGCGCATCAGGAAGGGGGTCACCACGAAACTGCCCATGTACGCGGCACCTGACATGCCCTGGACCAGCAGCGCGGCGGCAACGTTACGTTCGCGCAGCATCGGGAGCGGGATCAGTGGAGCCTCGGCGCGGCGCTCGATCGCCACGAACGTCGCAGCGAACACGGGGGCTGCGACCAGCGCCAGGATCACCACGGGGTGTGTCCATCCCCAGTCGGCGCTCTGGCTGAGTCCGAACAGCAGACCGCCAGCTGACAGAGCGAGTGTCACCGCACCGGCGATGTCGAAGCGCGACCCGACGTGCGACGTGGTGGTCTCCTTCAGGATCAGCGTTGCCACGATGACCGGGATCACGCTCAGCCCCGCCTGCACTGCGAACACGACCCTCCAGCCGACGAGTTCGACCAACGGCCCGCCGGCGGCCAAGCCGATCGCAGGCGCACCGGCGGCCACGAGCGTCCACCAGCCGAGCGCTTTCACGCGTTCCTCGGCCGGGAAGGCGCGCATGATCAGCGCCATCGAGGTGGGTTGGGTGGCCGAACCGATCACCTGCGAGAGCACTCGGAGTCCGATGAGCGACAGTGCGCTCCATGCGAACGCGGTGAGTCCTGCGACGAGTGTCGCGGCGGCGAAGCCGATGAGAAAGACCTTGCGCTGACCTCTGAGATCGCCGAGTTTCCCGAGGACCGGGAGCGCGACGGCCGAGGCGAGGAAGGGCCCCGAGATCACCCACGTGAGGACGGTGTCGCTCGTGCCGAAGTCGTCGGCGATGTCGCCGAGCGAGACCGTGAGGATCGTGACCGGGAACGATGTGGCGAACATGCCTGTCAGCGCCGTGACGAGCACCCATCGACGATAGGTGCCTCGTGCTTCGAGGCGTTCGGCGAGCCGGTGCCGGTAGGCCTCGAAGCCGGAGACCTCGGTGTCGGTCACGTGGGTCGGCAGCGAGACGGTGGGCGCTTCGGTCGCCGTGCCACTCGTCCCATCACCGTTGTCGAACGTTAGTGCGGACCTGGCCATCGACTCCCGGCGGAGAGACGTGTCGACGGAGGTCGGACACGGGCCCGAGACCGACGAGATCCCATTGCGGGCGGAGGGTTGCGCGTGCTGTTGAGTGTGTTCACGGAGGGGGATGGGTGCACGTCGAGATTCGTTCGCTCCAATCACATCGACCGACGTTCATCGTCGTTGCAACTGAATATGGAATCCGCTCCCTCAACCCTCGCCATCGGAGTGGTCGGGTGCGGTCTCCGCGGCGTGACTTCGGCGGTACGACGGGCGCTCGGTATTGCCGGATCCAGGACAGGTCGGAGGGCGTGTGGCGGCGCACGTTTTCCGGGTGGGTCGAGCGGTCGGGTCACTTCGCAGACGAACGCCTTGAGGGATCGATCTCGGCGCCTGCGCCAACGCGACCGCATGAGAGTCGTCAGGTTCGTCCGATCGGCGTCTCCTCCTTCGGCGGGGTCGACGAAGGACCAGAAGGCATGTGTTGATGTTGGGCTGGTTTTGGAGGGTCACGCGGTTGGCCCGATGGCAGCCGCGGTTCGGCTCCATTGTTTCGGGGGTTGGCCGTAGTGGCGTTTGAAGTCTCGGCTGAATTGGGCTGGGCTGGCGTAGCCGACGTTGTTCGCGGCGGTGGTGATGTCGTTGCCTTGTGTGATGAGGGTGGCGGCGGCGTTGAGGCGGAGGGCCTTGATGAATTGGAGCGGGGCGTAGCTGGTGGCGCGTCGGAATCGGCGATCGAAGACGGGTCGGCTCATGCCGGCTCGTTGGGCGAGCTCGTCGGTGGAGCGCGGCTGGTGGAGGTGGTCGCGTATGAAGCCGATGGTGTGGTTGAGGTCGTGGGACTGTCCGACGGTGTGCCAGAGCGAGGCGCCGGCTGGTCCGGTGAGGACGAGGTAGAGCAACTCGCGGAGTCGACCGGGCCCGAGGGCTCGGCGGCGGGCGTCATCGTCGAGGAGCACGAGGAGCTGGTGGAGTGTGGTGGTGAAGGTGTCGTCCCACTCGACGACGGTCGGGGCGAGTTCGGGGCCGTCCGCGGGGCTGGGTCTGCGTGGCGGCGTGTGGTCGTTGAGGTCGACGAGGAGCTCGGTCACGGCCCTGGTGTTGAGCAGGACCTGGACGCCGAGGATCGGTTGCTCCTCACTGGCCTGGGGAGCCTCGGATTCGATCGGCAGCGTGGTCGGGGCGCAGATGTCGGCGCCGGCCCCGTAGCGGTAGGTGGTGGCGTCGAGATACGCCCACTTCGTGCCCTGGACGATGATGTTCAGCAGTGGCGGCATGACCGCTGGCTGCCGCGGGTTGGGCGTGGACTTTCGGTACACCGAGACACCGTCGAGTCCGGTCGGGAACAGGCCATGACCCGGTGCGTGGGCTTCGACCAGGCGCCGGATGTCGTCCATGAGCAGGAAACTAGTTCGTTCGTTGCGCTCACCGTCCGGAAACGATCGGATCGAGCAAGAATCCGATCGGATCGTGGAAGCCGCAGTACGAGCCCCGTCCTAGCGTTCCAGTCTCATGAGGAAGATCCCCAGAGGCGACCCGAGAGCGCAGCACGTCGCCACCGCCGCCACCGCCGATCTGGCCGGCTTGATCGCATTCGCCACCGGCAACCGCGCCTTCGTACTCGCCCCCACCCCCCGCGACGGCCGGCCACAGATGAGCCTCGTGAACGGAACCATCACCCCTGACGGCGATCTGCTGATCTCCACGTATCCGCGGCGGGCCAAGGCCAACAACGCTCGACGCGACCCCCAGGCCTCCGTGCTCGTGATGGGTGAAGATTTCAGCTCGGCGTGGATCCAGGTCGACGGTGTTGGTGAGGTCATCGACATGCCCGACGCCGCTGACGCCCTCGTCGAGTACTACCGGTGCATCAGCGGCGAGCATCCCGACTGGGACGAGTACCGCCAGGCCATGGCCGACCAGGGCAAGTCGGTCATCCGCATCCGCCCAACCCGGTGGGGACCCATCAGCACCGGCGGCTTTCCACCCGAGCTCTTCGAAGACGACTGAACCCGACCCGACA
Source organism: Ilumatobacter sp. (assembly GCA_045107155.1). GTDB lineage: Bacteria > Actinomycetota > Acidimicrobiia > Acidimicrobiales > Ilumatobacteraceae > Ilumatobacter_A. The sequence goes on from JBGCFW010000125.1 coordinate 19,891, forward strand.
ACGAGACGAACGAGAGACCCCATGACCGACAAAACCGTCCTCATCACCGGAGCCAGCAGCGGCATCGGCCACGCCACCGCCCAGCACTTTCACCAGCAAGGCTGGAACGTTGTCGCCACCATGCGGACCCCTGACGACTCCGACCTCCACCAGCTCGACAAGACCCTCGTCACCCAGTTGGACGTCACCGATATCGACTCAATCGACAGCGCCGTCCAGGCCGCACTCGACCGGTTCGGCGCCATCGACGTGCTGGTCAACAACGCCGGCTACGACACCTTCGGCGCACTCGAAGCCATCCCGCGCAACGCCATGGTCCGCCAGATCAACACCAACCTCGTCGGTGTCCTCGACGTCACCCGCGCCGTGCTGCCGACCATGCG